>PKXT01000268.1 GCA_003133505.1 Acidobacteriota bacterium | reverse complement strand
GCAACACGAACCCGTGCTGCTGATTGCCAGTTCCGACATGAATCATTACGAGCCAGACGATATCACTCGAGTGAAAGATAATGTCGCGATTGAGCGCTTGCTGGCCCTCGACGCCCGCGGCCTTTTCGACACCGTTCGCCGCGAACGCATATCCATGTGCGGTTATTCTCCCACTGTTTGCACCTTAATCGCCGCAAGAGAACTAGGCACCCATCATGCCGAACTTGTTCGATACGCCACATCCGGTGACGTGAACGGCGACCGCGAGCAAGTGGTCGGCTATGCGGGCATGATTTTTCACGGCTAATGACCCGGGAGCAATTCTCTGGCAAACCTCGATCCGCGGGTCAACATCACTATTCAGCGCGAGGTTTGCGTGGTAAAGTAGTTTATGAAGTTACAGGCCTTGGGGCCGGAGGCTAATCGGGTAATTCGATTATCTAACTCGGCGGATATCTTCGTCGCGGGTGGTGGTCCAGCGGGCCTCGCGGTCGCCATCGCCGCCCGGCAGGTTGGCTTTCGTGTCATCGTCGCCGATTATCAGCAGCCTCCCATAGATAAAGCTTGCGGCGAAGGCCTGATGCCCGAAGGCGTCGAGGCCCTGCATCAGCTCGGCGTTTATATTCCCCTTGCCGTTTCGCGCCCGTTTCAAGGCATACGGTTTATTGGCGCGGAGCACCGCGTGGACGCACGCTTCCCATCCGGCCACGGCGTGGCAGTGCGGCGTACCGCTTTGCACTCTCTCCTTCTCGACCGCGCGGCAAAATTGGGCGTTGAGTTTCGCTGGCGAACGCGCGTCACTGCGCTGAATGCCAACGGGGTCCTCGCTGGCGGCAAGCTCATTCAAGCCAAATGGATCGTCGGCGCGGACGGCTCCGCTTCCATGATCCGGCGGCTGGCCGGCCTAGATCGCTGGATATTCAATTCCCGGCGTTTCGGATTTCGGCGCCATTTCCGCGTTGCTCCATGGAGCGACTACACCGAAGTCTATTGGGGCAAAGGTTGCCAAGCTTATGTTACCCCTGTCTCTCCCCAGGAAGTTTCCGTCGCGGTGCTTTCCCGTGATCCGTGGCTTCGCGTTAACCACATTGTGGAGCAGATCCCTGAACTGGGTTCGCGCCTGCAAGGCGCTGAGGCCACCGCTATGGAGCGTGGCGCGATTTCCGGAAATAGCGCGCTTTGGCGGATTTATCGTGGCCGAGTTCTCCTAGCTGGAGATGCTTCCGGAACCGTGGATGCCATTACCGGCGATGGCCTCTCCATTGCGGTTAGGCAGGCGCTGGCACTATCATCCGCATTAAAGGCTGGCGATCTTTCCTCTTACGCTGCCGCCAATCGTCGGCTGGCCATGCGGCCCTTGGTCATGAGTTCTTTGCTACTTTCGCTCGATAGATATCCCTGGCTCCGCAAGCGGGTATTGCGGGCCCTTGCTGGTGATCCCGAGCTTTTTCAAGGGTTGCTGGCGCTGCATGCAGGCTCACGCGCCGCCCCCAGCTACGTATGCCGCCGTATGTTGCCGCTCACGTTGCAATTGTTTAAGAGCTCCATTTCGTGAAAAGCATTCCGAAACCACCGGCCACCTCACCGACACATATCTTGCTCGCAACCTTTCTTGCGCTCATGCAATTGGCCGCTGGAGCATCGGCGCTCTATGCCCAACAAATCACCGTCAAACTGGCCCCTGAGCAAACAAAGGTTGAGTTTTCCCTCGGCGCCACAATGCACACCGTTCACGGGAGTTTCCAACTCAAGAGCGGTTCGATGACCTTTGACACCGCCAGTGGGAAAGCCGATGGCCGTATCGTCGTGGACGCCACCAGCGGCGAAAGCGGCGACTCGTCGCGCGATGTTCGCATGGAGAAGGATGTTCTGGAGAGTGGCAAATATCCGGAGATTGTTTTCATCCCGTCCAAAATCGAAGGGCAAATTCCTGCGCAAGGTGCTTTTCGCGTGGTAATCCATGGCCTCCTGCGCCTGCATGGTGGAGATCATCAGTTGGACGCGGCGGTCCAAGGTACCAGGACTCCCATCGCCATTACCGCCAGCACTGATTTTGTGATTCCTTACGCAAAATGGGGCCTGAAAAACCCCAGCAAGTTCCTTCTTCACGTTTCCGGTGAAGTTCAGATTCACGTGGAGATCGCGGTAGTGCAACGGGTCTTGTAGAACGCGGGGCTTGTGATTGCCGCTTGAGAAAGGATAACTCGAACCTTAGAGAGGCGAATCGTGAAAATCTTGCTTTACAACCCCGACAACGGAGTTACCCGCAATTTCATGCCGCATCTTTGGATGTTTCTGCTCCAGGCGCTGACTCCCGCCGGTCACGAAGTATTGCTGATTGATGGCAATGCCCAGCCCATGGATGAAACCGGCTTCGCGCAATTCGTGCGCGAGAACCACATCGATCTCGTCGGCATCGGAGCGATGACGCGAATGGTGGCGAAAGCCTACCGGATGGCCGACGCTGTGCGTGCTGCCGGAGTTCTGGTTGTCATGGGCGGACCTCACGTGACGGAAATGCCAGGAGAGGCGCTCGGCCACGACGGCGGGACGCGCCACGCGGACGCGGTGGCTCTCGGCGAAGCGGATGAAACTTGGCCGAAAATCGTGGCTGACGCGGCATGTGGCCAGCTTAGGGAGATCTATGAGCCTGTGGATGAATTTGGCCAGGAGCGAAAACCCTCGCTTCAGCAGTATCCGGCGATTCCATGGGACACGTTGGATTTGCGCCAATTCAACATCGTGCCGAAGGCCGCGGCGCCGCTGCTGCGCTGGCTCGGCGGGGGATGGGGTACCTTCCGCATCATACCCCTTGAGTCGGGGCGCGGCTGTCCTT
>PKXT01000046.1 GCA_003133505.1 Acidobacteriota bacterium | reverse complement strand
GAGGTGTGGGATCGTAACTTGCCAGGGTTCCAGCGAATAGAAGCTCATCGTCTTTCTGAAGGCGCGACGCTTCGGGCTGATCCATGACTTTGGCGTCAATGTTCGCGGTGGTCGCAGCTTGAATGACATCGTCAGTGGCGCCGGTGGCGAGCTGCAGGTCAACGTTGTCAGTAGCCGCTGTCGCGGTTATCACCTTGGCGGGTACTTGCGGAAACTGAAGGCCGCAAGCGGCTAGCCAGGTTGTCTTGGCCTTGTCGCCGCCAGTTTGCAGGTCGTCGAGAATTTGCGGGACGGTGAGAGCTTGGCGGACCTTGTTCAAATCGTCAGCGCTGGGAATCATGAAAGTTGCGGGACGGTCGGGAGACTGGGTCGCGAGCGTTACGATATTAGTCACCTGATCGGTGAGAAGGTTATCGCAGGCCGGCTGTTCATAATTGGATATCTGCTTCTGAAGATAATCGCGGACCTTGGCGTCATCGGGAACTTTTAGCGCAATGGCGCGCGCCAATGCCCACGTGCCGTCCAGGAAAAGCGCGGGAGTCTGGGGAGTCTGCTGCAAATCCGAGACGCCCAGGCGGTAGGCGCTGAGCGCATCGTTAGGGGTGCCGGCGAGGACGACCTTGTACGCGTCGGCGGCCGCTTTATAATCCTTTACCGCAAATGCGGCGTTGGCAATGGCCTGGTTGAAGAAAGCTATGGCCGGTTTTTTGGACTCGGCGAATTTATCGGCGGTCATGTTCGCTGGGAGCGGCATTTGGTTCAGCAGGTCGAGTCCGGCGGCGGCGGTATCGTGTTCCTTTTTGGCCAGGTCAGCGGCATTGGCCTCTTTTCCGGTAAAGGACGCTTCGAAAGCCTGGGCCCTGAGATAAGCGGCCTGCAAACGGATTGGAACAGCTACTTTGTCACCCATGGCAACCAGCTTATCGGCGGTGGCAATGGCGTTGGGATAATCCTTCAACTGTGCATACGTTTGCGCTTGCAATTGAAGGACGTAAGGCATCAATGTGGAATTCGGATACTGGGTCGCAAAACTGGCGAGATCATTCCTGCGCTGCGTCGAATCGGTATCTTTCGAGGCAGCGATATAGGAATTGTATTCGGCTGGGGTGTAGCTGGGCTGCTGCGCCGCAGCTTGTGGCGCGCCTGCGGCGCTGGAATAGCCGCAAAAACTGGTGATTAGAAGCGCGGCACAGGGAATTCCGCATGCAAAAATCCGGTTTCGGATCATAAAAATCCCGCCTCCTGGGCGTGGCAAAGACTTTGACGGTGAATCGACCCGAAACTCCACACTGCGGGTGGACGGGCAGAAAGAAATTATAAGGAAAAGCGGTGCAATGGCGCAAGGGGCTCCCCCCCCCCAATGCCATTCGCTACCTCCAGCGTGTCATCCGGTAAGCCGGAATTCAAGTGCTAAGATGGCATAAGAGCCCCAAAGGGTGTTATTGGAGGAGGTCATGGACAAAGGAAGAATGCTATCCGGGAATTCGGCCATTATAACCGGGGCAGGCAAAGGTATTGGCCTAGCCATTGCGCGAATGATTGGGAAACTTGGAGCCAGAGTGAGTATATGCGGACGGGATCAGCGCCGCCTGGATGATGCATTGGAAAAGCTGCGCATGGATGGTACCGAAGCAATGGCCAACATTGCGGACGTGACCGTCGCGGAAGACGTGACGACACTGGTCGAGAGAACGAAAGACAAGTTTGGACCGGTGACAATTCTGGTGAATAACGCCGGAGTGGGGATTTTCAAGCCCGCGCACCAATTGTCCCTGGGCGAATGGGACAATGTGATGGATACCAACCTGAAAGGCGTATTTCTGATGTGCCGCGCAGTGGTACCGGACATGATTCAGCGCGGCGGCGGGGACATCATCAATATTGCTTCACTGGCAGGGAAGAACGCTTTTTCCGGTGGTGGTGTTTACTGTGCCTCAAAATGGGGATTGCTTGGGCTGACGCACTGCATGGCGGAGGATCTGCGCGATTCGGGTGTTAAGGTGTCGGCGATATGCCCGGGGAGCGTGGCGACCGAATTTTCCCATTCGAGCACTAAATTTGATGTGAGCAAAATGCTGCAAGCTGACGATGTGGCCCACGCGGTGGAAATGATTCTGACACAAGCGCCGCAAAGCTTCGTCAGCGAAATTAGTCTCCGCCCGGCAAGAAAGCCATAGTTGACCCCACCAGGCTTTCGAACCATTCCTCCCCGTGGAACGAACCGTGAATCGGTGAGAGCCGGCGGCGAATCCAATAGCCGGAATATCCAAAAAATATTCGGAGCTTTGCGAGGACAGTGCGTGCGATTCACAAGCGCGAACGTCTTCCGTAATGGCTGGCAGTTGCGAGGAGGGGAACGTGATTAAGATACGGCCGTCAGTAGAACGCGGCGCAGCAAAATTGGACTGGCTCGATAGCCGCCACAGTTTTTCCTTCGACCAATACTACGATCCCGCCCACATGGGATTTCGCTCGTTGCGAGTGATCAACGAAGATCGCGTGGCCGCGGGCATGGGTTTCGGGATGCATCCCCACAAGGACATGGAGATCCTCACTTGGATTCTGCAGGGAGCGCTGACCCACCGCGACAACATGGGACATGCGGAAACCATCCGGCCCGGCGAATTGCAGCATATGACGGCGGGCACAGGAGTGGTTCATAGCGAAATGAATCCGTCGAAAGATCAGCCAGTGCACCTGCTGCAAATTTGGATTGAGCCGGGACGCCGGGGATTGAAGCCGGAATACGAGCAGTTGTTTTTCCAGTCCGGCGATCTGCAAGGTAAATTCGCTTTGCTGGCCGGGCCGGAAGGGCCTGTGACCATTCACCAGGATGTGAATTTATACGCGACCCGGCTCGTGCCTGGCGAAACAGCCAGAATGAAATTACAACCGGGACGATATGGTTGGCTCCAATTGGCCGCGGGCGAAATCGAATTGAACGGAAACAAGATTGAGGCTGGCGACGGCGCCGCGATCTCCGACGAAGGCGCGATTATCTGCCAGGCTGCGGAAAAATCGGAGGCGCTACTATTCGATTTGGCCTGATCGGTTTGGGCGCCTGGGCTGCGATAAACGAAGAAGTTGAAGAGAGGAATTCGATGAGCGGAATGGAGAAAAGCAGCTCGCTAGTGGGCCGACTCTTGCTCTCATTCATCTTTGTGCTCAGTGGGTGCAGCAAAATCGCGGGTTGGAATCAAAGTACCGCGTTCATAGCCTCGAAGGGAATTCCCATCGTCAACATGATGCTCGCCAGCGCGGTCATCGTGGAAGTGCTGGGTGGGCTCGCATTGCTCGTGGGATTTCGCGCGCGAATAGCGGCGGGCGTTCTATTTTTGTTCCTGATTCCCACCACGGTGATCTTCCACAATTTTTGGGCGCTACAGGGGATGGAGCGAATGGATAATATGGCCCACTTCCTTAAGAACCTGGCCATCATGGGTGGGCTACTAATGGTAGTGGCTTTTGGCCCTGGGCCGCTGTGTCTGGATGCACGGCGGCGAGCGTAGGGCGGTACCGATTGATATTCGCCGGAAGTGGATCATTCACCTCGCTCTGAAGAAGAAATTTGTCGGCCTCTTATTTTGAGCGCTCAAACGCAGAGAGGGCTCGTTGCAATGAAAAAACTAGCGGACGCTCAGTTTCCGGTGCTTGAACTAATCCAGCGGCGCTGGAGTCCGCGAGCTTTTGCGGACAAGACGGTGGACTCTGCGGACCTGCGCAGCTTTTTGGAAGCGGCGCGATGGGCTCCGTCTAATTCCAATGAGCAGCCGTGATTTTATTTGGTTGCGGCGCGCGAAAACCCGCGAGGAATTCGAAAGAATGTCGTCCTGCTTGAACGAAGGGAACCAACGGTAGGCAGAGAATGCGCCGGTGCCGGTGCTGTCGGTGGCGCGGTTGGACTTCGAAATAAGCGGCGAGCCAAACCGCCTCGCGTTTCATGATGTAGGCCAAGCCTCCGCGCGACTCACACTGGAAGCCGTGAGCCGCGGACTCTTCGTGCATCAGATGGCGGGGATTTTGCCGGATAAGGCTCGCGAGATTTTCGGGATTCCCGAAGGCCACGACGTGGTGGCCGGTATTGCCGCCGGTTATTGGGGAGATCCGCGGACCTTGCCGGAGGATTTGGAAAAACGCGAGGTTGCTCCCAGTCCGCGAAAACCCATTGGTTCCTTTGTATTCTCGAGAAGGTGGGGAGAGTCCGCGATAATCACAAACCCATAGCAATCAGCGCAATGATTTATGTGACGGCCTAAGAGAACGGCCGTAGGCTCTTCCCCATATTTAATCGCACGAAAGATGCTGTGCCGTTACAGGCGGGGAAGGACGATGCCCTGCTGACATTGATATTTTCCTTTCTTGTCTCGATAGGACGTTTCGCACACTTCATCGGATTCAAAGAAGAGCACCTGGCATAAACCTTCGTCGGAATAGATGCGCGCTGGAAGAGGAGTCGTGTTGCTGATCTCCAGGGTCACGAACCCTTCCCATTCAGGTTCGAATGGCGTCACATTGACGATAATTCNNACCTGGCGGGGGATTCGGAAATACTCCACGGAACGTCCGAGGGCAAAGGAATTTGGCGGGATGATGCAAACCGGCCCTTTGAATACCACGAAGGACTTGGCATCGAAATTCTTGGGGTCAACGGTGGTGGAATTTACATTGGTGAAAATGCGGTATTCGTCGGCAATGCGCATGTCGTAGCCATAGGAAGACACGCCATAACTGATGACTCCTTCGCGCACCTGCTGATCGGCGAATGGCTCGATCATTTTGTGCTCGACAGCCATGCGGCGAATCCAGCGGTCGGACTTAATGGACATCTCTGTTTTCCCCCAAATTTTTAAAATGCGTCGCGGGTGAGAAGGTGGTGCATGGTAATACACCGTAGGCAGCTTGACAACCCCGAATCGTCCTGACTAGCATACGCCGAAAGGTATGGAGGCTTTGTGATCAAACTGGATCTGGTAAATGCAGTGGTCGAACGAACCAATATGCCGCGGGCGAAGGCCGAGCAGGCGGTGGAAGCGGTATTCGAAACGCTAAAGAACGCGCTAGGGCGCGGCGACCGCATTGAGCTGCGGCGGTTTGGGGTGTTCAGCGTAAAGCCGCGAAAGACTGGCATTGGGCGAAATCCGCGAACTGGCGAGCAAGTGAATATTCCTCCAGGCAAAGCCGTGCGNNCGGGCGCAATCCGCGCACCGGCGCCGAAGTCTCCATTCCTCCGGGCAAAGCGGTGCGCTTCAAGCCGGGCAAGGAGTTGCAAGGCCTGTAAAGAGATTACACGCCGTTTGCGGCTCTTCTCGTTGGGTAAACGTATGCACGAGAAATAAGGAGTGGTCATCACGGCCTGGCATGGTGGTACCATCGCGTTGCGGCCCTCCGATATTAGAATCTTCCCGGAATGATTACCTGTCCTGAATGCGAATCCGAAGTGAACCTGGGAAGCGCGTTATGCCCCTCGTGCGGGGCGGAATTACGTGGAGAGCTGCCCGATGACGAAAAAGTTACGAAGCGCTCGTGGAAAAAAACCGTGGCGGCGGTGGGGATTCTACTCATCGCCATCTGGGTGATGGTTTGGGTTGCCCTTCCTCCGCGAAGAGGGGGATCGGGCACAGCTTCGGAACAAGAAGCCAAGGACGCCTTGGGAAAAGTACAACAACAGCTAACCAGCTATGCGGCGGCCGAGGGTCATTTTCCAAATTCGTTGGAAGACCTGGGACCCGCCGCGAGGACGCTGGCGCAAGAGGCGCAATCAGCGGGATATGAGCTGCAATACATTCCCGGCCAACAGGGAAGTGATGGGCGCATTCACAGCTACAGTTTGCTCGCACGCGCAGGCAATTATGGATCCCGGAATTTCCATACGGATGAATCGGGTGTGGTTCGTGCAACCAAGGGAAACAGCGCGGCAACCCCGCAGGATCCTCCCGCATAACCGGTAAATTGGATCGCTCGATGGGGCCACTACTTGGACGAGAGCCATGACGGGTGTATTCTCAAACCTTGATGCGCGCCGGACTGCGAATCAGACTGCTGACGGGACTACTATTAGTGGCCCTGGTGGGCGCCAATTCCGGCGCGGCTACTATGTGTGCCGCTTGTTGTGGACAGGTTGGTTTGGCGGGGCGGAGCACGACGCAGTTCATTCTTCAAATTCCGCTGCCCCCGCATACCCCGAGCTACAGGGCGAGCGGTAGCGAAAATATTCACAGTCACCATCATTGCGGCAATCCCCCAGGTATTCACTGTGTGATAGGTCCCTCTGGATTCGGAATTAGGTTTGACCAGAGGCTCGACTGCGCACGCCCGGCGCCATTTCAGGTCTTGAGGGAAGGCCCTTTCAGGTTTGATGCTCCGCGCGGGAACGTTCCCATCGAAGTGAGGGGTGGGGCAGTCGGGGCTCATGGAGTGGAGAAGAGCGCCAAAGATTTTGTGCCGTTTGGCGGTTCCCCTCCAATTGGAATTTTCGATCCCGCTTCAACTCCCCTGCGAATCTAGTATCCCCCCCTTCCAAGTTACCAGCAGCGTTATTGGTCCAGGCAATAGGAGTGCGCGCATTTGTCGCTGGTCACAGCCATTTCAGGGCCATTTTTCAGGATATCTCGCATTTTCACAATTCGTCATTTGGGGGAAATATGAACGGCAGACGCGGATTCTTACAGAGTGTTCTTGCAGGGACGGGAATGATGGCTTCCGCGAAGCTGCTTTCCGCCCATGAGATGGAAATGCCGGCAGGTGCGGAGAACAAGAAGACGAGGGATATTAACGAGGCAATAGAATCCGGCCCAGTTCACGCGCTTCCTGTGCTTGTAGAGACGCCAGATGTACCAGACCTTCCCTATCGCATGGATCGAAACGTTAAGGAGTTTCATTTGATCGCGGAGCCGGTTAAGCAGGAAATCGTCCCGGGCCGAATCGTTAATCTGTGGGGTTAC
>PKXT01000276.1 GCA_003133505.1 Acidobacteriota bacterium | reverse complement strand
TACTTTTTCAGAGATTCCCTAGATACCTGGACAGCTACCTGTGTGGTCGAAAACGCGAGGTACTCATAATGAATGTGGTTGCTGGTGACAAATTCCTGCCATGCTCTATACTCGCCGCACTTCCATCCTCGGAAGCAGATGTATTCGTCGAAAACAATAAGCGTCCCCGGTTTTATTCTCGGAGCGAGCAACCTCAACACGGTAACGGTGGCTTCATAGGTGTCACAGTCTATGTGAATAAACGCAAAATCATTCCCGTGATTGGCCAGGAACGGCGGCAAGGTCTCGTCGAACCATCCTTTGAAGAGTTCAACGTTCTTCTTGACTTTTGGCAATTTCCCGCCGCGGTCAAGGGCCCCCTTTGGTAGTGCCGTACCCTTCCAGTCCTCTTGGAGACCTACGAAGCTGTCAAATCCAAAGACAACGTCAGAGGTCTTCTCTGCGAAACGGTTAATTGAGTAACCATTCCAAACTCCAAACTCTGCAACCAGGCCAGAGTCGTTTTTCTTTGTCCACACGTAGTCCCAGAGGTCCTCTCTTCGATCGAATCCGAGGGCTGTTTCCATTTCGGTCTGAACGAACTCCGCACATTCAGCGATTGTCCTGCGAGTCAGTTCTTCCAGGATGCGATAAGGAGGGACCGACGCGTGAATGCGATATCGGACATAGCACAAGAAGGGAATGAGTGTGCGGTCCAGAATTCTTCTGGCAAGCTGTCTGAATTGCTTCATTTGTCCGATGCCTCGCAAGTTTGTAAGGAGAGACCAAAGACATTGTCCGGGTTTCCGTCTGTCTCCGGAACGGAATGGCGGTCTTGACTACCACCTGACTAATACATGCGCCTAAGGCGTTCAGGATCCAATCCGGAACTTTGATTATCGGCTGGAAACCCTACCAAATTAAGATACCTGCGACGGCCACCGAACGCAAGTTGGAGTCAACCTCGCGGCGAAGGATACCACTGCGGGCCATCGGCGGCATTTCACCGACTGCAAGAGCCGCTGTTTCTCCTTTCGCCCCGTGTCTCCCAAATGTTCCGCGGCCTTCTTGTAACCGCAACGCGGCTGGTCCCCGCCGGAAATGTAGCTTTCGTCAGCGCCGCTACTTTTGCCGGATGACGTTCCAAGCGTCTCGTGCGGCGCTTAACACAGCCATCCGTGATTTCATTTTGCGAACCGAGAAGTACCCTACCTGTTTGCCCCCGTAACTTCGCTTGTGTTTTTCAAGTGATTTAATCATGGACCCTGTGAAATCAAACGCTTTCGTAACCTTCGCCGCAAATTGAATTGCTGTCCAAGACAATAAGCTGCCCGCATGGCTGTTCCGTAGAGTCGTATCCGCGCCAGATAGCACGCAATACGCGGTCTTGTCGTCCCAGACGATGTACAGAGCGGCATGTATTCGGCCTCGCGTATCTTCGGCAAAAAAAGTTTGTCCGCAGTTGTTAAGTGCGCAAGCAGCGATGAGGCGCCGTACCAGATCCGGGCTGTAGGGACTCTTCATGTCCTGGCGGACGAATACCTGTGCGATTAGCTCCAGAAGAGGCTCGATTCCAAGGTCGGTTCTCACTGTCACAAGTTTTTCTGCTTTTCGGATATTTTGCCGAACGCTATGTAGCATTCCGTCCCATATGGCGTCCACGTTTGTCAGATCCTCGAGCCGGTAAGTATACAGGGTTGTTTGTTGAAATCCAGCCCAATAGAAAGGTAGCCAGTCTGTAGTCTCGGTAGAGAAGTTCTGTACGAAAAGATCGAATGTGGGAAGTTGGGAAATCAGTTCCTCCATCAAGCCTTGTTCCACAGCCAGACGGTTGGCATACTTGCCGTCCGATCGCTGTATCCAAGGCCCAAGCGTCTGCGTCAAAGGCGGCATGGTCAGAGCCGTAAGACCCAATTTCCGCTTGATAAAGTAAGGCATCCTGGCTATGGTTTGCCCGTCTCTAACGACGGTTGCCTCTCCCCACCGCCCGGGCGCAACGGCATCTAGCCACCAGGGCTGCTGATAGATGGTGTCGGCGTACGGGCTGGATTCATTGCCCGTCTGGTCGTCCATTACATTTCGCTCTGGTAATGTTTCTCTCACGTAAGTTCTTAATTCACCAGGGGAGTGTCCGATTTTCGGAAGCCGGCTTTGGCGCAATGATTGCATATCGCATAGTAGGCAAGCACAAATAGTAATAAATACGTGACCGAGATGGCAACTCCGTAGACAGCGATGCCCCACCGGCCGGAACGTCCAGTGTGGTGAACATACTGCATTCCAAAGAACATAATTACTAGTCCGATCCCATCTGCGGCGACCTGCCAGTCCTGCCGCTCCAGAACGGTTAAGGCTGGAAACACCGGGCCAACGGCAAGCATAACTAAAAAAGGTAGCGCCAAAAGCTGGCCATATACACCGGCTTCCATCCACTGGGTGCCAAAAATGATCCCGAACAATCGAGGGCCGGCGAAAAGCACCAGTGCAATGGGTGGCACTCCGGCCAGAAGGGCGATGCGACTAGTCTTTAAAAACAATGACCTTAAACCCCTAGGGGAAGTGTGGGCCAGCTGGGCGGCGTTACTGAGAAACACCTGGGCCACGCGCAGCCCTATTAGCCCCACCGCTATCCCCAAGATCTGATTGACCATCCCAAACCACCCGGCCTCCTGCAAACCGAAAAGCCGGGCAAGAAGCAATGCAGGCAACGCCGTTAGGGCTGTGTGAAGTAATACTGATGTCATTCCGAAAATAGGAAATCGCTTGTAACGGATCGCACCTTCCATGATTCTGTTCCATGACAGGTGTAGCCTTCGAATTTTAATATACTCGCGCGTATCCGCGAGGAGCGCTAGTGATCCGCCTGCGCGGCCGGCGCAGTCTCCTAAGAGCAAGCCAATAGGGCCTCGGGCAAACAAAGGCGCGGCAAGTTGCACAAGTACTTGTAACGCCGACTGGGTGATGCGGCGCTTGGCCAGCGACTTANNCCGCCGAGCAGGCCGACGGGAAGCAACCATAGATAACGCCACAATGAAGCAGCGCCGAGAAGGTGGGCCACCCAAGATCCAAATAGCAGGACGATGAGGCCACAAATTAGTGTGTTAAGGGCCAGCACCCCAAAAGAGACCGCCAGCACGCCTAGCCCGGCCTCGTCTTCTTTCGGTAAAGGTATCGCCGCTTCGTAGTTGAAGGCCCCGATTATTACCAGCATTGTAGTAGTCGAGAAAAATACAGACAGCACACCGAAATCGGATGGCGTATATATTCGAGAAAGCAAGGGCGATGCCAGAGCCGTGATTGTACGGCCTATGACAGTCCCACCTGTGATGATCGCGACGTGGCGGCCGAACTTACTGCCGCGCAAGCGCTGGAGAAACGCTCTGGAAAAACTGGGGAAGTCGGCGGCGCTCACGATTTCACCGCGACCTTAGGTGAAGATCCAACATTCAGACGGTTCAGGAGAAACTGACTGTATCGTATGAAGGCAAGGCAAAGTACCGCTTGGGCACAGCGTAGCGATTTCAGTCGGATCTTCCGAAAAGGATATCTGGCCGTCAGAAAACTCCCGTCAGGCTCCAACATCAGCCGAATGGTCTGATCGGCCACCTGATGAAGCAAGCTCTCCATGCGGCCGCGAATCCCTTTGTCAATACTATTCTCATCGCATAAATCGATGAGGGTAATCATGGCCTGTCCGCAGGAATACGGATCGAGAGGATAGCGTTTCTTGACCGCATACATGGGCTGACCGTCAGGAGTGAAAAGATTATCCAAGTAGAACCTTGCGCCTTTATTTAGAGCGCTAGAGCATTGGAGGGCCAGTTCTGGATCGGTAGTTTGGACGACAGGCACCAATGCTGCCAGGGCGCTCAGTACCATTCCAGTATGAAAGCCATCTATATTCGGCGCCCATGGACGATCCGGAAGCGGCATATCGTAACCCCAGCTTCCATCGGGATTTTGGGTCTCGAGCGTAAAGTGCAGCGTTCCATTTCCCAACTTAATGAAATCCTCATGGCTAATATGCCGGCCGAGCCGAATTAAAACGCTCGCAATTTCCGCATTTATATTAATGCATTGAGAATTGTCGAGTACCGTGTAACTCACCGATTGGCTGCCCGACGGATGCTGTGTTGAGTTGAGGCAATATACTAAATATTCACAAGCGCGAATCGAATGGGCGAGAGCCCAGGGGTCCTTGGTGAGTTGGTAATAAGAGTAAAATGCATTGGCCGTCCATACGTTTCCGTGGGCGGCGCCAATCGTAACTGGCATTACGCCGCCGTAGCCGAACCAGCGGAACGGGACGCCCCACGTCTCACCGCAAGGTGCCGGAANNGAATTGTATTTTGAGTCAGCCATTCCAGCAACGACCTAGCACGATCTTTCCACACTGTTTCCGAGGTCACCTCCGCTAGACATGTATATGCGCAGGATAACATGGCTACGCCAAGAGGGTAGATCTCAGGCCTTACTCCCAAGAGTCTTCGCGAGGCGAAAGGAGCGAGATAGAGGCTCCCATAAATGGCTAAACGCACGAGGCGGCTGAGCGGACTGTTTCTTGTAAACGTCCACAACACAATCGGAGTGCCTTTCGCGTCTCCAATGTCATAGGTCTTGAAGCCATGCGATTCGGCGAAAGATACAGAGCCTAAGCCCACGGCGAGGATTCGCTCTAGGCGGGCTATCTGGCTGCCATGGCTATCACGGAGGTACTCTGTCGTTTTTGCATGTGTTTGCATCGGATGACAGGTCGATGACGCGACTGGCGTGCGCAATAGATGTCTCAGGGCTCTTTGTGCTTCAGCGGCGATTCGCCCGTTGGATTGGAGAGCGTAGGTAAAGTAATACCAGAAGGATGCGGTTCGTTGCGCAACCATTTGCCCCACAGGGCCCAATGTCCGACGCGAGGTACCCATAATTTATAGGTAATGATGACGCCGCATGGTTTAAAACCTATAGAGGGAAGAGCATGCCGAACGGCGGCATTGCTAGGATTGGTGTCACTATACACTGTACCTTCAGGATCCCTCTGCTGAATGAGATGGGCAAGACGCAGCATTCCTTGCTTGTAGTAGCCCTTGCCACGAAACTCCTCCCTCGTGTGTACACCAAACGTCCAGTAACCGCCTCTTTTTAAGATGTTCTGCGGCAAATAGCTAGGGAAACGACTGCCGGGCATTCCGCTCCAGCCACAGAAAATCCAATTCCCGTCTCTTACCATGAAGAGCCCCAAGCAGCCAGCTTTCCAGAATCTGATGAACGGACGGTGTCTACTACGATCCGCGCCAAAGAATAAATCAATGTTTGTTCGGTCCGCAACCAGCCATTGTTCTCCGTCTGAGTTAGCCTGGCTAGGGGCGTGGCCTTGAGTCCCCTGGTACTTGAAGGGAAACGTGACGGTTTTAAATCTCGTCAGAATGTCAATCACTAGGCCGTTTCCAACTCAGTTGTTTTCGATTTTCCGTTAATAAGGCAATACGTTCGGACGGACCGCCAGTCAAAAGCCTCCGTCCCCGTGATCTGATCGAGTACCCGTTCGTAAAGACCATCGTAGCGCAAATCGAGAATGCTGTCATTGTGATACAGAAAAGTGAAAACTCCCCCCATTAGGCGGCATTTATCCACTAGGTCTTTCACGATCTGAACGCTCTTGTTAACGCCGAGATCCATGTAGCCCGTAAGGGTCACCTCCATGGCAATCAGGGGAATTTCGATTATGTTTAGCTCACGGCCCTCGGAAAGCGACCATGGCCGGTAGGGATGACACGTACCAGCGCGGAAACCGACATGATCCGCAAATCCCACACTACTGTCGTATGCCAGGCCGCAATCTTCCCATTGAGCCCAGGTATCAGGGCACCAGCGCAGGTAATGCTGTCGGCCGCCGACAACCTGGTCGCCGACCGCCTCGCGAACGAGATTCACTTCTGCACGAAGTTTCTCCGGATGCCGAAATGTCTCAAAGCCGGGGTGTACGCCTTGTTCAACGCCGCGATCGGCTAGCCACTCAATCGTCCGGCGAATTTTCGGATGGCGCAAGTCATACCCGCTGTCCATAGGGCCACTCGGTCCGGCTTTCCAGAAAACTGATGATTTCAATCCTCGGCGGGATGCAGTGGTTACCACTCGACGGACAGCATGGAGGTAAGCGGGGTCGAGAGGGCTGACAGTTGCGGCGAGATCTCGGAGAGCGGCGGACGGATTCCAGCGTCTTGCGACATGTCCCACCGTTGGCCGAAAACTGAATGGCAAGCCGACGTTGTCCACGTCATGCGTTACCATTGCTCGTAAAAAGCGGGGCAGCGGCTTCCACCCTGGGAGTAACGCTTCGAGGGTTTGCTGCAAAGCCAGGCCATATTCGTCCACGATGGGCCGTCCAAGAAAGCCCTCCCGAAAGGCCACGCCCTCCGTGGCTNNGGCTGGGAAGCGGCCGTAGAAATCCCGCTGGCCGGAAAGTGTTTCTTCGAAGCGGCTTAGGGTGAGCAGGGTCGAGAGCAACAAGTCGAGATTACACACAGCGAATTTGCTGTTCCGGATGGCAAAGAGTGGTTGTTCGTCTCCCGTGACAGTTTCCGGTACGAACGGCACGATAGGACGCGGAACCTGTGCGGCTCCAGTTTGATCAGGCCGACCAAGCGGCCACAGTGGCTGGCCGATACGGAATTTTCCCGCCGTCAATTCGTTCCAGAATTCTTGAGGAGCCGCAGGGAAGCTTATAACCCGGCCGGAATCGCTGCCTATATGGACGATTGTTGCATCATGCGATGTCTCGATCCGCCAGGTAGCAAAGAATTCAGCAGTTACCCCAGCGCGACGGGCAATTTCACGCAAGGCATACCGCTTGGCTTGAGGACCGAATGCTGCTTCAGCGGCTGTTGAAAACGAGCCGGCATTAGCAGGAAACGGGTTTGTCATAAGATGAGCAGGGAGACCGAGCGCATTAGGCCAATGGCGGTTTGCATCGGCAAAGTTTAACATGGACGTTTGCGAATGAACGGGCCCACTCTAGGATTAATCCAGACGCATAATCGTCGGAATCTGTGGGAAGGTCTCGCCTGGATTAGCGCCATGATTTTCACGTTCGTGATTGCATGGACGAATATTGGCCCGGCGATCGCCTGGATATCCTGTGCGGCGTTGCTCTGCTCACTCGCTCTGGCGTGGCCTTCCTGTCGCCCCTTCAGCTTTCACCGAGGCACAATTCCGAGCTTTTGGTATGTCACCTATCTGGTTACGATCTTGTGGCCCGCGTTCTATGTTTATTCTGAGAATGACGGCCCGTACCGTCGCGTATTCCTGTTCGCCGTCGAAAGCGTCATAATCACGGTGCCTATTGGGTGGGGTCTCGCCAGTCGGGTGTTGTCGTTTCGCCTTTCCGAGGTGGAGGATTTCTTTTGCGCTCCTCTCATTGCACCGCAGGTAACCCAACGCTTCTCGAAGGCTTTTGTGCGATTTTTCGTGTTCGCTCTGGTGATGACCCTGCTGTATCTGTGGGAGGTAAAAGCTGTACCCCTCTTCTATCTAATAGCTAATCCAGGAGATGCCTTCGCGGCGGCAGTCCTGCGTGAGGAATCATTTAAGCTTTTAAATTCACCATTCCTCTACATTTATTCCGTCCTTCGCGCTGTGCTATATCCCTATCTGATAATGGTTTCGATTGGTGCGTATCTTGTTACGCGGCGGGCGAAATGGCTGTGGCGGTCGATCATTGTATTGATCGCCGGAGTCCTTTACGCCGCGCTCACCATAGCGAAAGGACCTGTCGCGATTATTTTTCTAATGGTCGCATTCTTCTTTTATTACTATAAGCACGGGCACCTTAGCCGACGGGCTATGGCCACGTTTTTTGTGATTATTCTTCTTTTTCCCGTATTGGTGGCTACGTGGGCATACGTTGGTACCAATTTGGACCTCGGGCAGATCGGTGATGTGCTCCAAGCTATTGGGGATCGACTATTTCATATCCCGGCGGAAATGGTTTATGGCTATTTCGAGTTTTTTCCCGCACAAATGGGACACCTACACGGTGCTTCCATTGGAATGCTTTCGGCCCTTTTGCAAATGAAGCATGTCGATACGCCGAATGTTGTGGGACAGTTTCTCTATCCTAATGGGATCGAGTCCATCACCGCGAACGCGGCTTTTATTGGGGACCTGAATGCTGATTTCGGCATGGGTGGCGTTTTAATCGGCAGCGTTCTTGCTGGTTTCATAATGCAGGCCCTGCATATCTGGGTCATTCGGCGCCGAAAAACCGTGACGACCATGGCGGTTTATGCCTTTCTGACTGTGACTTTTCTGTTTCTGCATTCTACTGCTTTGCCGCAGATTTTGGCCTCCAACGGGGCCATCTTGATTTTTCTGATTGCATGGTTTTTCGAGAACCAATCCTCTGTAATTGCTGAGCGCTCGCGATCTCCGATCAACCTCGAAAATGCACTCTAGGGAACGGAACTCCTTCACAGGGAGTAACGTCCCTACTTTGCAAAAAAGAGTTTGTTTTCTCACGTCGGCGCACCCCCCGTTCGATGTTCGGGTGTACCACAAGGAAGCGAAGACTCTCGTCGCGGCGGGCTATGAGGTCACCATAGTCGTTCCTCACGNNCTCACGCGGAGTGCGTTTGTGCCTCGGGCGTGCAAATTCGAGCGGTTTCGCCTCCGGTGAACCGTTGGGAAAGGTTACTTATACAGGGGCGCATTTGGCGAGTGGCGTTAGCCGAAAAAGCCGACGTATATCATTTGCAGGACCCCGAGCTGGTCCCGTTGGGATTTATGCTGAAAGTGTTCGGTAAGAAGGTGGTTTATGACGTCCATGAAGACTTGCATGAAGATATTCTGATAAAGGACTATGTGCCCCGAACGATCCGCTATCCATTGGCATTTATTTCCGATGTTGTGGAAAAGCTCCTTTCCCGCTCGTTCGAGGCCATCCTCCCAGCCACCGACGGGATCGCCGCGAAGTTTAACCATTGCAAAAGGGTGATTGTTCTCAGGAATTATCCTCGCCTTGCGCAGTTCGCTTCCTCTGGAAAACGCCCGCAACCTCACCCGGAATTTCGCTGTGCCTACATAGGCTGCCTCACTGCTGTCCGTGGTATTTCGGAACTCGTTCAGGCGATGGGATCGCTAAGCGACACCATGAATGCTCGGCTGGTGCTATGCGGGAAATTTGAATCGGAGCGCTATGAGCGTGACGTGCGGGCTGAAGACGGTTTTCAGAAAACGGACTTCCTGGGATGGGTTGATTACCGGCAAGTGCCCGATCTCCTGGCCACGGTTGACGCAGGGATGGTGTGCGTCCTGCCACTGCCCCATTTTCTGGTGGGACTTCCCCTCAAACTCTTTGAATACATGGCCGCGGGGTTGCCGGTTATCGCCTCGAATTTTCCCCTCTGGCGAGAAATTATCGAATCGGCGGGCTGCGGCATTTGTGTTGACCCGCAGAATCCGATGGAAATTGCCGCGGCAATCCGCTATCTTTGCGATCACCCGGAAGAACGCCGCGCAATGGGGGAAAGAGGGCGCCGCGCCGTGCGCGAGCGTTTCAACTGGGAGGAGGAGGGGAAGAAGTTGATCAGCGTCTATCAGGAACTGCTTGGGGTTGGACGATCTCCACAGATTCTACGAGACGAATGAATAGCAGTTCACATGCTTTGCAAATCAGCACTTTTCTTGTATAACTAAAGTGTTTTGGGTTCGTCTAAACGAACGTATCCCTCTTGTGGTTCACATTCCACTGTGTGGATTTTGACGAATTTTTAGCATGCCATACGCGAAGCCTGTCCTGGAGGAAAATCTGCCGTGATTGAAGTGCGGGAATTGACCAAATCATTCGGCGCAGTCAAAGCCGTGGATCATGTCTCGTTCACGGTGAATAAGGGCGAGATACTCGGTTTCCTTGGGCCCAACGGCGCTGGCAAGACAACGACCATGCGCATTTTGACGGGCTTTATGCCCGCCACCAGCGGTACGGCGCGCATCGCGGGCTTTGATGTGTTCGAACAATCGCTCGATGTTCGCCGCCGAATCGGATATCTGCCCGAAAACCCGCCCTTGTACACGGATATGACGGTGGTTGAGTATCTGGACTTTGTCGCCCGTATTAAAGATGTGCCGCCCGAAAAGCGCGCCGCTCGCGTTGATGATGCGTTACAGAAGACCAATATTACCGACAAGCGCAACGAGATTATCAAGCGGCTCTCCCGCGGCTATAAACAGCGCGTGGGGTTGGCTCAGGCAATGGTCCACGACCCGGAAGTGATCATTCTTGATGAGCCCACCGTGGGACTTGATCCCAAGCAAATCATCGAAGTGCGCCATTTGATCAAGAGCCTCGCAGGCACCCATACCATCGTGCTTTCCAGCCACATTCTTCCCGAAGTCAGCATGACCTGCGATCGGGTGGTAATCATTAACAAGGGCCGCATTGCGGCGGTGGACACGCCGCAAAATCTAATGGCTCAGACTCGCGGCGGCGAGCGCGTGCGACTCGAGATTGCGGGTTCGGAAGCTCAGGTTCGCGAGGCCCTGGGAGACATTGCCGGCTTGCATATGTCGAGCACAGAAGCAATTGGTTCTTCGGGGCGTGTAGCGGTAACCGTGGAAACTGCCCCTGGCAAGGACCTGCGGGGCGAAATCGCAGCTCGAATCGTTGGTCGGGGCTTGGGATTGTATGAATTGCGCGGCGCCAGCCTGAGCCTTGAGGAAATTTTCCTGGAACTTACCACCGAAGATCCGGCTCACAAGCCGGCCGCTTAAAAGCGGACTACAGGGGAAAACAAAGGATGCAAACCCTCTACGCCATATATCGCAAGGAGATGAATCATTATTTCGTCTCCCCCATTGCCTGGGTTGTGGTTGGCTTGTTTCTGATTTTGAGCGGCTGGTTTTTTAACCGCATTCTTGACATCGTCATCCAGCAGTCCATTGAGCAAATGATGCAGGGAATGCGCTACGGTTCGTCGGCGAATTTTGACGTGCCGGGAACGGTGTTGCGCGCTTTTCTCGGTGTCTTAAGCAGTCTGCTGCTGTTTATGGTCCCGATGCTGACCATGGGCGTTTACGCCGAAGAACGGAAGCGCGGCACGATGGAATTGCTAATGACCTCGCCAGTTTCGGATACGCGTATCGTGCTTGGAAAATATCTGGGATCGCTGACGCTTTTTCTGATCATGCTGCTTCCTACCATCCTGTGCCAGATGTATATGTTCGAACACAGCGATCCCAGGGCCCCTCTGAAACTCATCTTTGCCGGTTATTTGGGGGTCTTGCTGCTGGGTGCTGTGCTGCTGGCCATCGGATCATTTATCTCTTCGCTCACGGAGAACCAGATCGTCTCCGCGTTTTTAACCTTCGCCATTTTCCTGATTTTGTGGGTGCTGGACTGGGGACAACAAGGTGGCGGAACCGCCAAGGGGGAGGTTCTGCAATATCTTTCCATCGTCCGCCACTACGATGATTTTTCGCGTGGCGTGATTGACACTTCCAGTTTGATCTTCTATGCGAGTCTTATCGTGTTCGCTCTTTTCCTCACGGTGCGGTCGCTCGATTCCATGCGCTGGCGCCGCGCCTGAGCCGCCTCGCCGCTATCCAAGGAGAAACGCATGGCTTTGAACCGCAACGAAATCTTCCGCACTGTTGGCTGGACGGGTGCGGTGCTGCTGCTGGCGGCCGGGCTTCGTTATTCGGTGGAGGGTATATTCTCCACGCTCGTCAAAGTATTGCTGGTCGCCGGAGCGGCGCTGCTACTCATCTCCATCGTGGCGCTCTTCCGCAGTATCGTGAGCTTTTTTTCGCGCCGTTCTTCAAAGTTGGGAACCAACACGGGCGTCCTTGTTGTGGTCGTCCTGGCTATTCTCGGCATCATCAATTTTCTGGGATACCGGCATCACAAGCGCTATGACCTCACCAGCGAGAAGCTCTACACCCTTTCCGATCAGACCAGGAAAATTGCCGGCGGCTTGAAAACCGATGTGGATGTCTACAGCTTTGTGAAGACTCCGGACCAATCATTAAATGATCTGATGGCGGAGTATTCGAATCTAAGCCCGCACATCCACTACCACGTGGTGGATCCCCAGGAACATCCCGAACTCGCCAAGCAGTATGGCATTGATAGCATCGGGCAAGCGGTGGCAGTCGTTGGTGTGCGTAACCAGCGTCTCGACGGCAAGGATGAGCAGGATGTCACTGGCGCAATCCTCAAACTTACCCGCGATTCGGTTAAGACGATTTGTTTTGTCGAAGGACACAGCGAGAAGTCCATTTCCGGTGAAAACGCCAGTTACAGCACCGTTACCGGTGAATTGGTCAAGGAAGGATATCAGACCAAGGTGGTGAATCTGGTTAGTACGGGCACCGTGCCAACCGATTGCAGCGTGCTGGTGGATGCTGGGCCCGTCCAGCCGCTCTTTCCGCAGGAAGTTACCATGATTCAGCAATACCTCGACAATAGTGGCAAAGCCTTGCTGATGATTGATCCGCAAACCGACCCCAAGCTGGAACCCATATTCACCGAGTGGAACATTAGTGCGCCTGACAATATCGCGGTGGATGCGAGTGGGGTTGGACGCCTGTTTGGAATAGGACCGGCTGCGCCGCTCGTTGTGGATTATGGCGACAGCCCTATCACCAAGAATTTCCAACGCGCCATGACCTTTTTCCCCATGGCGCGCACGGTTTCCATCGCGGACAAGTCCAAGACCGATATGTCTCCGGTGGAACTTCTGAAGACTTCGCAGGCCAGCTTCGCCGTGGATAAAATTACTAACAACGAAGTTAAGTTTGATCCCGCGACAGACATGCGTGGCCCTCTTTCTCTGGGCGTGACAGCGGAAATGAATCAGAACGGCAAGGATGCCCGGCTGGTTGTGATTGGCGACTCCGATTTTGCCAGCGATCAATGGTCGCGCATGGCCCGCAACGGAGATCTTTTCTACAATATCATCAACTGGCTTGCCCAGGATGAAAATTTAATTTCGATTCGTCCCCGGAATCCGCAAAATCGGCGAGTGGACCTAACCGAAGCTCAACAACGCAGTCTGCAATGGTTTACCGTACTGCTCCTGCCCGGCATTGTCATCCTGACCGGTATTTATATCTGGTGGAAGCGGCGCTAGGAGAGTCGGAATGAAGAAAAGCACCATCCTCCTGCTGTTGCTGGCGGTGATTGCGGGCGGTCTCACCTGGTATTTTGAAATAAAGCACCCTCACAAAGAAGCATCCTCTTCCGAGGTTTTGAAGCCGGTCTTTTCATTTAATGCCGACGATATAACGTCCGTAAATGTGCAACGCCAGGGAGAAGACGTGCTCGTCGAGCGCCAGGGAAATGGTTGGCAAATTACCCAGCCGGTAAACTCTCGCGCCGATCGTTCAGTCATCGAGAGCTTAATTGCGAGCCTCTCCTCTGCCATGGTGGAACGGAAATTTTCCACCCAGCCAAGTGGCCTCGCAACCTACGGTCTTGCCCAGCCAGCCATAACTCTTCATGTGAAGCTCAAGAACGGCTCGCAGCATCGCATTAGCCTGGGTGCAAAAGATTTCAATGGCACAGATGTATATGCTCTCGTTGACGGCGCTCCTGACATTTATCTCTTTTCGTCATCCTTGCTGACTAACGCGGATAAGGGCTTGCAGGATTTGCGCGACAACGCCATCCTGGATTATCGCAGCCCGGATATAACGTCATTTGAAATTAGAAATGCCCAAGGCGATTTTGTTCTCTCCAAACAGGACGACGAGTGGCATCTGGAAAGGCCGCAAAGTTTCTATGGGGACGACTCCCAAGTGCTGGCTCTGCTTTCCCAGATTGAGACCAACCGCATCGGTGCCGTGACCAGTGAGAAGGTCGATGATTTGGGCAAGTACGGCTTGAATAATCCCTCAATTACATTTACAGCCAAGGACAAGACCGGGAAATCGTACCAGTTGCTGATTGGCAAGAAGAGCGGCGGTGACTATTACGCGCAGGATACGTCCCGTCAGATGGTCTTTCTGATTCACGGTGATTTGTATAACAAGCTTGACGTGGGGATGCAGGAATTGCGGGACAAGAAACTGCTGCATGTCGCCGAATCGGAATTGACGAAGGTGGAAATTCGCAACGCCAATCAAACGCTTGTGTGCTTGAACAAGGGAGGCAACTGGATTATTGAGCAGCCCGCGGCCCAGGCACGCAAGGAAGCCATGACTTGGAAATTTCTGCTTCCGCTGTTAAATGCCCGCGCCACAGAAATATTGGACCGTCCGTCGGCCGCGATCGCCGCCAGTCTGTCGAAACCGGAGATTGAAGCGACGCTTACCCCGAAATCCGGCCAAGCATTGCACGTTGTGATTTCTCAGCCTGATGGGGATTATGTTTATGCCCACGTAAATGCGGGGACGAGCATATTCAAGATGGGAAAACAGATTTACGATGAGCTGAATTTTTCCGCGGCGGATGTGGTTATGGCCGCGCCAAGCATCCCGGCCGCGCACTGATTGCGACTTCCAGGATTGCTGCTCTTGACCCGTGTCCCGGCTCCCAAACCGCCAGCAGCAGCACTTCGCCAGTAATGGGCGAGAGGTAGAAGTAGAAAATCTCGTTCCCGCGCTGCAACTCATAAATATCAGGACGCTTTGGGTCGCTGCTTATCGCGGCGCCACCGGATAATAGCGCTTTAAATTCGCGAAAAACTTCCGGTGCGTGTCCGCGGCCGTCTCTTATTTTTTCTGTATCTTTCACGTTAATGGTCATCACGTCCCTTTGGGGCTCACTGGATATTACGTGGGCCGGAAGAGGAAAGTTCCAATGAGCCGAGGGTTCGTCTGCTGTGGGACATTGCGAGTATGCGGAACTTGCAAGAAAGCCTTGATGTTGTCATAGTTTAGGCATGGCAGTTCGTAGCACTTCCAAGAAAGCTCCGCCGGAGAGTCGCGACAAGCGTCGCAAGCACCGCCATTGGCAGGTCACCGTCTATTATCATGATGGCGAGAAATTCGCACGCGTGTACATAGACCGAGAACGAGCCGTGCGCTTCGCCGACCGCCAGAAAAAATCTCCAATCATTCGCTCCACGCGTGTTACCGAAGTGGATTAAATTTTTGAAATGAACGCCGAAATCGCGTGCTTCCGCTTGCCGCGCTTATTTGCTCGTGTTATAAAAGATGTTCCGTTTTGCGGCCGTAGTATAGGGGTAGTACGACAGCTTGCCAAGCTGTAGGCGGGGGTTCGAGTCCCCTCGGCCGCTCCATTCCCACCGCAGATGAATCCGGTCTCATTTTCACAAAGCTCCGAACCTGCTCCGCTTCGCCTTGCCGCGAAGCTCGGCCTGTTCAGCACGACGATGATCGTCATGGGCGGCATCATCGGCGCCGGCATTTTTATCAACCCCTATGTTGTCGCTCAAAATGTACATTCGCAAAGGCTGATCCTTTTGGCATGGGCCGCCGGTGGTGTGATCGCGCTGGCTGGGGCCTTCATTTACGCCGAGCTTGCGGCACGCCTTCCGGCCGTCGGAGGCCAGTATGCTTATCTCCGCGAAGCCGGATATCCGGCGCTCGCGTTTTTGTACGGATGGGTACTGTTATTTGTCATCCAAACCGGCGGCATGGCCGCGGTTGCCATCATCTTCGCCCATTACCTGCGAGAGCTTTGCCACTTGCAATTCTCTGACGCCCTCGTCGCTTCCCTGGCTCTGGGCCTATTCACCATCGTGAATTGCCTGGGGATTCGGCCGGGCGGTGCGGTGCAGAGTGCTCTAATGTCCCTCAATATAGCGGCGCTGACTGCTTTCATCGCCGGCGGGGCGTGGTTTGCTTTTCACGGCGGCCAGCCCGCCATAGCGCCCGTAATGCATCCAAAGGATTCGGTCTTTTCCTTCGGCGCGGCCATGGTGCCAGTACTCTTCGCCTTTGCGGGTTGGCAGACGACCAATTTCATTGCGGAAGAGGTCCGGGATTCCAAGAGAAATTTGCCGCGAAGCCTTGTGCTGGGCGTTTGTGGGGTCGTGGTGCTTTATCTCTGTGTAAACTGGGTGTGTGTTCGCGCGCTTGGCCCGGCCGGCCTTGCCAGCACAACCACCCCTGCCTCGACTATCATGCACCTCGCCTTTGGGCATACTGGTGAGGCTCTCATGGCCGCGGCCATTGTCGTATCGGCGCTGGGTTTTCTCAGCCAGTCGATTCTTACCGCGCCGCGTGTTTACTTCGCCATGGCTGAGGACGGGCTTTTCTTTCGGAGTATGGCCTGGGTGCATCCTCGAACTCGCGTTCCGGTGGTGGCAATAGCTCTTCAGGGAGTTTGGACCATCGTGATTACCTTTTCCGGCCGTTACGATCAGATCCTCAGCTATGTCGTCTCGATGGATTTCCTGTTCTTTGGTTTGACGGCGGCGTGCATTTTCGTGTTTCGACGTCGGGCCTTCCGCCTGGCCCGTTCCGCGGAATCCGGCTGGCGCGTTCCCGGCCATCCCGTCACCACCATTGCTTTCATCGCGGTATCGGGGCTGGTTGTGTTGAATACGGCGTACAAGTTCCCTCTCAATACCGCGATTGGCTTCGGAATTCTGACCGCTGGGATTCCCGCATATTTCCTTTGGCGCAAATTCAATCGCACTGCGGAGCGTGTATCGTGAGATCTTCGCGTGCTGAACTGAGATCGGCTTATTTGGAATGGGCGAAGACGTGTTCTTCCGCTCGCTTCTCCCTGGCGGCCAGTGACATTCTGAAACTGCCGCTCTCCAGACTGCCAGTGCGCCTCGAAGACATCGAAATATCCGGTCCCAGCGAATATGGTTACGCCCCATTGCAAGATCGTCTGGCGCGCCGAGCAGGCGTTCCCATAGAGTGCGTAGTTGCCGCCACTGGCACTTCAATGGCCAATCACCTCGCGATGGCCGCGATCCTGGAGCCAGGCGATGAATTATTAGCAGAGCATCCGGGCTACGAGCCAATCCTCCTGGCCGCCGANNGATGTGAAGCGCGCGATGAACGAGCGCACCCGCCTCATCGTGCTTACCAATCTTCACAATCCTTCTGGGGTGCTGACGTCGGATGTTGTACTTCGCCAAATCGGCGAGATAGCGGTGCGGGCGGGCACTTATGTTTTGGTTGACGAGGTGTACAGAGAGACGCTCTTTGATTCTTCGCCCTCCGCATTCCATCTTGGCGATAATTTTATCGTTACCAGCAGCCTCACCAAGGCCTATGGACTTTCCGGCCTCCGCTGTGGCTGGATTTTGGCGCCCGCGCCGCTGGCCTTACGCATGTGGCGCCTCAACGATTTATTCGGTGTTATTCCCGCCCATGCCGCGGAGCGCATCAGCGTTATTGCCTTGGACCATCTGAATGAAATAGGGAATTGGGCACGCGACCACGTTGCCA
>PKXT01000087.1 GCA_003133505.1 Acidobacteriota bacterium | reverse complement strand
GCATGGCGTCGCGCGCGTTCAGGAAGAAATTCAGAAAAACCTGCTGGAGCCTGTTCGGCGAACCCACCACCAGCGGCAGGTCAGCGCCATAATTCCGCAGGGTTGTTACCTTGGCGGTTTTCATGGGGTGCTGCACCAGCAACAACGTCTCGTCCAGCAGGGCATTCAAATCCACTTCGCGGAACTCCGCGCCGCCGGTTCGAGAGAAATTCAGGAGATTATTCACAATTTCGCTGGCGCGGAAAGTTTGCCGGACAATCTTGTCAATCGTTAATTGCTTAGCATCTTCCGCGGGAATCTGCTTTGCGAGCATCTGGATGTAGTTAGATATCACCGCCAGCGGAGTATTCACTTCGTGAGCCACGCCGGCAGCAAGCAGGCCGAGGGAAGTCAGCTTCTCGGTTTGGAGCATCTGATCTTCCATTCGCACGCGTTGAGTGATGTCGTCGATCAGTATGAGCCGGCCAATGCGCTCGCCGGATTTGCCCTGCAACGGCGCCACGGATACGTTGGCTACCAGCGTGCGCTTGCTGGGCAGTGCGAGCCGATACCGGTAAACGCCGCTTACCGGGGTTTCCAATCCCTGCGAAGCCAGATCCGCTGAAAGCTCCAGGGGCAATACTTCAGCGAGCGGGCGCCCTATGGCTTCACTGGAGGGACACTCCAGCATCTCGCCAATCTGCGGGTTCCACGATTCGATCTTGTCGTCGAGCCCGGCAGTCAGCACGCCCACGCTTAGAGAGGCCACGATGTTTTCACTGAAGTCTTTCAGCCGTTCAATCTCGCCGGCCTTTTCCTCGAGCGATTGGTACAGCCGCGAGTTTTCAATTCCGACGGCTAAATGACCGGCTATTGCGGAGACCAATTCCACATCCTCGCTGGAAAGATATTCGCCATCACGGGTTTTGCCCAATCCCAGCACGGCCACGGTGCGGTCATGGAAACGGCAGGGCACAAAGTAATGCAGCCCCAATTGATCGAGGGTGCGGCGAACGGATTCAGTTTCCTCGGTACCCCGACCGGACTCGAAGAAAAGGCAACCGCCATCGAACCGTTCACGCGTGCGGTCGAGGAAGTGCAAGTCCAGGGGCGACTCATAATGTACTCCCAGAGAGCGCGTCAGAAGCCAGCCAGCAGTTCCTTTCGCCTCCAGAAAAATGGCCGCGCGATCCACGAGAAGGGTGCTGGAAATTCGCTCGAGCACGGAACCCAGCAGGGGATCGAGGTGCGTCTTGTGGGTGAGCGCCTTACCAAATTCCATCAAGGTGCGCCGGTAATCCAGGCGCTCCCGGTAGAAAAAGCGGTCCAGATGTGCTTGCACCCAATCCCGCAATGGTTGAAATAGAAATGCGGCCACTACGATCGCGACAATGGCCGCGCCCGGTCCGCTGGGCAGAGCCGTGTGGAAAAGCTCACCAATTACCGCGACGAGCGCGAAGTAGATCCCCACAACCGCGCCGGTGGCAAAGGTATAGGCTAGGCCGCGCTTGAAGATAATGTCCACGTCCATCAAACGGTAGCGAATGATGGCGTACCCAAAACACAGCGGAATCAAGCACAGCGAAAGAGCCGAAGCCTCCATCCAACCCGACGGCGTGCCGCCGAGCGCGTAGGGCAAAATGTAAAAGCAGAGGAAGGGGAGGATTCCCGCAAACGTGCCCCCAGTTACCCACTTCAGTTGCTGGCGCAACGCCCCACTGGGCGTTCGCAGGAAGCTGCCAAGAAATATGAGCGCGGCGGCGAGAAAATAAACGCCCAGGTAAACCAGTTCCCGCTGATCGAGAATGTGGCGATTGCCAATGGATGGCAGCAGGTCGAGCGTTTGGGTGGCCACGCTAATGTGCAGCAGGAGGAGGGCCGCCGGCACAGAATAAACGCCCATGAGCCACCAGCGCAGATTCCGGCGTTTTTCCGGAAATACGAGCGCAAAGTGGACCAGCAATGCCGGCTGCAGCAAGAGTGCTACTTCATTGGCCCAGTAAATGATCCAGTCGAAACCGTTGAGCTTTCCGCTGTAATGGAAGAAATATAGGACAAACGATACCAGGCAAAAAATGTAAAAGTGCAGAGTGCGCAGAGCGTTCCACCGGCGAATGAAAATAAACGCGCCGATAAACAGGTAAAGCAGGCCAACGATGCGAAGGAAATTTTCAATCGAGGTGGGTTTTTCAGCCGGTGCGGTAATCAGGCGGACGTCAATCGGTTCGCCAGCGCGGAGGAGCGTGTATCGCGCTTCGATCCATACTCCCGTCTGCCATAACCGCCGCGTGACCTGAGTGGCGGTGTGGACTGGAACCCCGTCCAAAGCTTCGACGACGTCTCCGTCGCGTATCCCCGCGCGCTCGCCGGGAGAATTCGGAGCAACGTAACGGGCTTCGACGCCAGCGGCGGAATCAAACCAAGATATGCCGTCATCCGGAGTGATGAAACGCGATCGCTGCTGGAAGTTGAGTACCCCGAACACAACCGCAGCCAGCGTCACCAACGCAAGCAGAACGGCGCTAAATCGGAAGCTAAGGCTGTCCTTCACCTTCGAACTCAATTGTCCCGCGTGCCCGAGTAATTTCTAAGGTTTCATTTAAAGCACGTAGCCTTCCAAAAACGGAAAGCTGTAAAGCTATAAGCTATTACAATAATTGTAGTTATCCGATCAATTGGTTTCACCTAAGACAACAATACATAAAAAGGAATATTACATTCCATAAATAATATAATAAAATTTAGAATTGAAAGCTTACGCCGCCCTGAAAGGCTCGGAAAGCCGGAATCAATAAGACTTGTCCGTCTGGGGTCGAGATTGGGACGTATCCCTGGGCTAAGAGGTTGCTTACATCGGCAACCAGCATCATATGTCCTGGAAAAAAGGTGGGAAGCGGTTGATGAATTGCGAAACTCAGGAACGGATCGAATCCGTAGGACGCCTCGCCGTATGGATCTATACGCCCAACCGCAGGCCCGCTCACCCATACGTAACCCGCGGTTACCCGGGTACCGGTTCGTGGAGCCTTTGCGGAAATACGTGCTCCTGCGCTGTGGCGATAACGGGTAGCCAGTAGGTTCGATAAGTCACTGGTTGAGATGGCGGTACCGGGAGCGAGAACGCCAGCCCATGTGTATAGGAAACTAACGTCAGTACTGCCGCCAATCTTTTGGCGATAAACAACTCGCGCGCCCCACGAACCGGAGGATCCCGCGTCGTAAGCGAATCCGTTCGAAAAATAATCCGGCAAGAGATTGCCACCGGGGAGGGAACCCTCGCCAAATACTGCCGAATCGGCGGCCTGATCATGAAAGGCTGCCCCAATCAAGTCACCAGACTGGCCTATTCGGCGCTCGACAGCCGCTTCCTCATGCCATCCAGCCTGCAGCACGGGGCGGTTGTCCTTTTCGAGGAGAGCAGGAAATGAATTCAAGGAAATCAAAGCAGATTGCAGCGAACTATCATCCGCGACTCCATCGCGCGCAGGGGGGGGCTCCCCACTGGCTGGTGGAACGCCGTCAGCCCAAGGCCGGCTGTCTAAAATGAATCTGGCCCGCCACTGTGAAGCAATCCGGGTGGTAATCTCCACATTAGGACGCAAGGAAGAGGTAAATCCGTTCAGATCAGCCAGCACCATTTCGCCACCGTAACGCAGGCTTAAACGATCACCGAGGGCCATCTGCGATTGACGAGTAAGGCGCATGCCGCGGAACGTCGAGCCATCCGGGCCGAGCTCGGATTGCCGGAATACCACGCCTGTAACGGTTTCCCCTCCCAGCAGGCCGCCTTGTTGCACCCACAGCGTGTCGAATCCGCCGGCGGGCGCCTGATCGATGTAGCTAAAGGCGCCAGCCATCAGGAGATGCCCGACCGTACCCAGGTTCATATCATAGGCAAAGCTGGTGGTCGGAGCCTCGGAAAAATTCGTAATCGAGCCAGGCTGGTAAGTACCCGCTGATACGGCAAGTTCAGCGCGTGGCTGTTGGCTATTCCTCCCGCTGGAGCTTTCCTCGCCGCCCTCCACCTCGTCATCGCTCCATCTCAATATAGGGCGGCTAACCGTGGCGCCCCGCAACACCCAAGTCCAGTCGTCCGCATCGTCTGAACGCTGGGATGGAGGGCCATTTGCTGTCCGCGCCCCGGATCTTTCCAACGATGCGAACGCTGTCCCCATTCTCACTCGCAAAACGGTAGTGCGCAATTGATCCACATTTACGTGTTGTTCGAGGGAGGGCAGAAATCCAGCCAGGGTCACATTAACGCTATACAATCCAGCGGCCAGCGGCACGCTAAGGAACCGTCCCCGGGCGTCGGTGAAAACGCGAGCATCCAAGGACCCAGCCACTTCCTCAGGCTCGATGGAAACGGTTGCGCCCATCTGCGGCGTTCCGGAAGCATCCACGACCGACCCCGCAATTCGCCCCGCCGACTGCGCCGCGCAGTTGTGAACCCACAAGAGGGGCGCCAGCACTAACGCCGGAACCGAAATCAGCAATTTACGCAACATGGTCAAGCCACCTCCCCGCGCCTTATTTCGACGCCGCCTTTACAGTAAAGCTGGACGACGGCGTAATGGTCTGCTTCGAGATATTATCGGTGATAGCGACTTCGATTCGGTAATTCCCAGGTGTGAGCGCATTCAGGGTCAGCCCGTCCTCAAGGGTGAGCTCTTGACCGTGCTGGCCCAGCTTATCGCTCGACTGTTGAAATTTTAGTACCGGTGTTTTATCTTTCATCACCCGGTATTCTATCGATGCGTTGGCCTTATGGGTTTTTTCATCCACTTTTAGATTATAGACCTGTAAAAAGAGCCCCATGTGCTGGTCAGGAGTGAACACCGGATCCAGCTTGGGCCGCACCTTCATGTCTCCGAGGACGAATTGGCCCACACCAATATCGTGCGCGGACACCCGTTGCATTTCGTCGGCCACAATCAGTGTGCTCGAGGCAAGCTGATCATCATCGTATCGGGGCACGGCCAAGCGAGTATTAACCGCGCCAACGTTTCCGCTATTCACGTCCTTAATCACCAGATCGAGGCGGTACAGGCCCGGGCGCAAGGGGACCGCTTTCTGATAGATCGAAAAGCCCTTTAGGGACTGTTGAAGAAGGGCATCAGGCACCGCGTGATTCACCGTGTCCTCGAAGGTCTGCACCACCCGGCCGCTCGGACTGGTAATTCGAGCGAATAAATTCAGAGCCGCGGTCTGGACACCATCTTTTTCCTGGAAGCTGAGCTGCTTATTGGGTATCTGTACGGTGATGGGCACCAGGTCCGTATCGTCGGTCACCTTAAGAAAATCAAACCGGTAGTCAAAATTAACCTGATTGCGAATAAGGCGCGAAGACACCACAGCTTCCAGATCCTTGAATTTTACAGGTGGCGCCTGCTCAATCTTGGCGTATAAATCCAATCGCGAAAATTCATCGTCCTCGGCGGGCCGCATCCCGATGGGGAGCGCCTGGTGGGAGCCGTCGGTATTATTAAATCGAGCCGTTTTCGACGAGAGCCCTTGGGACTCCGCTTCCGTCAATCCGCCATTAGGGGTGTATAACAGGGCGTCTTTTTCACTAGGATCCGTGGTCAGGTGAAACTCCCCACTCATGCTTGGATCAACGAATTCCAACTCCACGTTTTCGCCGATGCCCTCCAAATAGCGGTAGCGCCAATCTTCGAATGGATATGTTTCCGTCTGGCCGCCCCCCTGATCCATGGGCCGGTCATAGCTACCGCCGCCGTCATGGGCCTCAATTTCATCCGGCTTACCCCAAGTGATGTAAATGCGGCCGCGATCGGACTTCCAACCCGGAATTCCGGAAGAATAATGCTCATTGGCATAAGCGANNTCCTTGAAGGTGTTTTCGGGACTGTCAGGATCGGGATTGCGGCGGGCCCAAAATTGTTCGATGAACTGCTCCCTCTCCTCATTCGTGGCAAGCTGCAGAAAAGCTTGACGTTCTTCAGGAGTAATTATGTAAATCACATCTTCATTCAGCCATTTCTTGTAAGCGGGGGCCAGCTCTTTCATCAGTTCGCGCTGGCTTTTATTGCTGGCGTCCTGCTTTTTCTTGGCCGTTTCCCCTGACTGGCTTGCCGATTGCGCCGCGGCTGGGGCCTGCGAGGAAACGCTGTCATCGCTCTGTGGACAAACAGCTGCCCACACAGCCGGAAATGCCAAAAACCCAGCCGCCAACAGAACAGTGAGCCGAATCGNNACTTCATTTTTGAGGAATCTTGTGTCCCCGAGGACCTGTGCGAATTGTAATGCGCCCAGGACATCGGGTCAACCCATCTCCTGGAGGGTTGGAGCCTCGGCTAGCCGGAGGGGTTGCCCGCCATTACGGGGTTGCCCATCATTAATTAAGTACAGCTGGAGAAGGGCCATCTCACGTATTGGACGGAGAAACATCCTATAATGCTTGGGGGAAGATGTCCCGCGTTGTGCGGCGGATGGTGGAACTTCTTCCGGTAATTGCCGAGAGGTAACTGTGCCGGCAAGCCGGAAACATTTCGGGCCTGCCACGCGTATCAAGAGCAGGGATGATTAGGATTTCTACGCGCCCCAGGGGCGCGCGGGGCTTACAAGATGAAAACGTGGAAAAAAGTTTTGATTGGGGCTGGCGCGGTCGTCGTGATCGGCGGCGTCGTTCTTTTCAGCATTTATCAATCCAATAAGGACGTGGTGAAGGTGCAGACGGGAAAAGTCGCGCGCCAGGACCTGACGTCCATCGTGTCCGCGTCGGGTGAAATCCGTCCCAAGGAATACACCAACGTACTGGGGCAAGGATTCGGAAAAATAACCCAGATTGTGGTGAAGGAAGGCGATCACGTAAACCGGGGAGACGTTCTGCTGCGCCTCGAAAGTGTGCAGCCGGAGGCCGATGTCGCCGCCCAACGCGCCAGCATTGATTCCTCGCAGGCAGGCGTTCAGGCCGCGCAAGCAAACTTCAAGATGGCGCAAGCGACCCTGCAGCAGCGCCAAGCTGATCTTGAAAAAGCCAAATTTGATTGGGGCCGCAGCCAAGCGCTTTACAAAGACCAACTCATCGCCAAGCAGGAATACGACGCGAGCAAGTCAACTTACGATGCCGCCGTAGCCGCAGTCGCATCAGCTCG
>PKXT01000185.1:144-19059 GCA_003133505.1 Acidobacteriota bacterium | reverse complement strand
CGGCAACCTTGAAATCCATGTCCCCGTAGTGATCTTCCGCTCCGGCGATGTCGGTCAGGATGGCGTATTTGTCGCCTTCGAGCACCAGCCCCATGGCGATACCCGCGCAAGGTGCCTTCATCGGCACGCCCGCATTCATCAGCGCCAGCGAACCGCCGCACACTGTGGCCATGGACGACGACCCGTTCGATTCGAGAATGTCCGACACAATCCGCATCGTGTAGGGGAATTCATCCTCCGGCGGCAGCAGGCTGATCAATGCTCGTTCAGCCAGTGCGCCGTGACCGATTTCGCGGCGGCCGGGGCTGCGCAGGAACTTCACTTCGCCCACGCTGAATGGCGGGAAGTTGTAATGCAACATGAACCGTTTGAAGGTTTCCTCTTCAAACAGCAAATCCATCCGCTGCTTGTCTTCTTTGGTGCCCAGCGTCAACGTGGCCAGCGCCTGCGTTTCCCCACGAGTAAACAGCGCCGAGCCGTGGACGCGCGGCAAAAATCCCACCTCGCAGGTAATTTGGCGAATCTGATCGAACTCGCGCGCGTCAGGACGACGCCGTTTGTTAAGCACGTCTTCACGGAAGTAGCGCTCGTTCAATTGCTCGAACGCCTTGCCGGCCAGCTTGGCCTGCTCGGCATCTTCCTTCGGAATCGCCGCTTGAATTTCCTGCCCAATGGCAGCGACCATTTCGTGGCTTTCAGCCTTGGGATGTTTTTTCGTGTCCAGCGCATCGCGCAAACGCGCGCCAAACTTCTTATCAAGTTCCTTGGCCAGCGCATCCGCCGAGGGAGGCGGCGCGACGACGAACTTCACAGGCTTCACCAGCGCGTAAAGCTCGCGAATCGCGACAATAATCTTGCGGATCGCGGCGTGCCCGAATTCCAGCGCTTCGACGACTGTTTCTTCGGAGACTTCCAGCGCACCCGCTTCCACCATCACGATGGCTTTTTCGGTCGCCGCCACCACGATATTCATCGAACTGGTTTTCTGCTCGGCCACCGTGGGATTCACAACCAGTTTGCCGTCCAGACGGCCCACGCGTACCGCGGCAATGGGGTTCTCAAACGGAATCTTCGAGCAGAAGAGCGCAGCCGAAGCAGCCGTCAATCCAATGACGTCGGGATCGTTTTCGCTGTCGGCAGAAAGAACCATCGCCAAAATTTGTGTCTCGCGTCCCCAGCCTTCCGGGAACAACGGGCGCAGTGGCCGGTCCGTCAAACGCGAGACTAAAATTTCGCGCTCGGAAGGCCGTCCTTCACGCTTGAAAAACCCGCCCGGAATCTTGCCCGCGGAATAAGTGTATTCGCGGTAATCCACCGTCAGGGGCAAAAAGTCCTTATCAGTGGGCCTGGTATCCATACACGCTGTCGCCAGCACCACCGTATCTCCGTAACGCGCCAGCACCGAGCCGTGCGCCTGCCGGGCTATCTTTCCCGTTTCCAAAATCAGTTGGCGTCCGCCAACTTCCACTTTCACTTCATGCGACATGTAGTTATTTCCTCCGCGCCCGCTGCTCGCAGCAAGGCGCAATCAAGTTAAGGGACGTGAGTCCCTGTTCGTTTGCAGCGTATTAATTTGAAGAAAGGGGGAATACACCAAAGGAAGAAGTAACGTCTGGCAGCGCGCGAATACTGGCTATGCCTTTCCAATTGCAGCCTCTTTGTAAGAGGCCCTTCCTCGCCGGCACGGCCCCGCGGAGAAAACTCCGCGGCTATTTCCGCAGGCTAAGCCGTTCGACGATCTCGCGGTAACGGTCGGGGTGGCGGCGATTCAAATAATCGAGCAACCGGCGCCTTCTGCTCACCATCATAATAAGTCCGCGCCGTGACGCATGATCCTTGGCGTGCAAACGCAGGTGCGACGTCAAATAGCTGATGCGCTCGCTCAACAGAGCGATTTGCACCTCTGGTGAACCTGTGTCTTTGGGATGCTGCCGGAATTGCTCAATCACTTCTACGTTCGCCACATTTCCCACGCTCAAGACCTTACCCTCCCCCCGAATTGCGCTGCCGCGATTTCCAATTGTGTCCCCTTTTCTTCGGCTTCCAGGCTAACACACGGCACGCCGCACTCAAAGCTGCTTTTTGAGGGGTAGGGGAGCTTAGGTTTTTTTGCCGGGAAGAAAAGGTCTTAAACCTGGGGATGGTTTCTTAGCGAGTACAGCATGTCGTGCCAGATGCCCGGCAGTCCTTGAATGAAGTCATGTATCTGCGGAACGTGATGATAGCCAAACCACACTCCCACCACGATCACCGCCAGCCAGATCGTGCCGCCCAAGGCTCCATAGCAATGGTGGCTGCTGCCCACATACCCATATTTCGATGAATAATGCGCGGCATGGTGCGCGTCGTGAAGTGGCGAGGTCAGAATATGGAACGCCACCACCAATCCCACCACTCCCGCCCACAGCGGAATCCCCACGGGTAGCGCCCAGCCTCCAATCATTCCCGTCTTTAGAAGAGAGAAAATGGCGAAGCCCATCAATACGAATAGCCCGAAGGTCACGATCCCGAAGATAGGGGCCATAAAGCCACCCCAGATTCGCGTGGCCTCCCCTATATTGTCATGCACCGCTGGATCCCAGGTGTGGGCCTGTTCTCGTAGGTTGTGGCTCCACGTGTGCGCCCGCTCTCGTATACCATGGCGCCACTGCCTTCGTTGCTGCTTCCAGTGCCGCTTCCATTGCTTCTTGTTCTTGAAACCCGCATAGTTTTGCTTGGCCTGGTCAATCAAATCTTGTGCGCTGAAGGGCAGCCCGAATGCCGCCGCTCGTTCCTCGGAAGTCTTGGCGAAGGGAATCACAAACATCATCACTACGTATGCACCAATCCAAGCGCCATAGGTCAGCACAGCAAGCCCCACAAAAATCAGGCGCACAATGGTCACGTCAATATTGAAGTAGGCAGCCAGTCCCTTGCAGACGCCGCTGATCATCGCCCCTTCGCGGATTTGATAGAGCCGCTTCGGCGCGCCCGTTGCGGAGCCTGCTCCGGCGTTGCCTTTGTCCGCGTCCCCAGCCCCAATCCCAATCCCAAAGCCAGCTTCGGCGTTCGCACCCGNNCCGCCGCGCCATCCACCGGACCCATTTGGTCAATGATCCGCTCGACTTCCGCGCCAGTGACGACCGTCTTGTGCGGTCCGAGAAACGCGTCGCATTTCTCCGCGATGGCTTGCTCGAGATCGGCGACCACCTCGGCCTTATCGGGATTGTCCCTGAGTTGCGATTCCGCGCGCTCCAGATACGCGGTCAATAGGTTGTATCCGCTCTCTTCGAGCTGGTAGGCGTTGCCGTTCAAATTGATGGTGATCACTTTTTGCATGTCAGTTCCCCATTCCGCTGATTGTGAAATTTATTTGCGCCCAGTAATCGTTCAGTTCAGAAAGTTGCGACTTCCCTTTGGCGGTCAGCTTGTAATATTTGCGCGGAGGCCCCGCTTCTGATTCCTGCCATTCGTAATCCACCAGCCCGTCGCGGCGCATTTTGCTCAGGAGCGGGTAAAGCGTTCCCTCCTGCGTGGCGAATTCAGTCGCGTCCAGCCGCTTCAGCATGTCCGCCACGTACACTTTGTCCGCCGAGACGATCCTCAGGATCAGGAACTCCAGCAGCCCCTTGCGTATCGCCGCGAATTGTTCGTTCATGCCCATTTGATCCGCTCTAGCCTTTAGTGCTTTCTGCCCCGCTTCCTCGTTCTTGTTCTTATCTGCTGGCCTTTCTAAAGCTACCTTTCTTATACAAGGTAGCAGCACACAAAAAGTATGTCAAGAGGATTCTTTGAAAAATTTTACGGCACCGCTCCCTGCTAGCAGTTGTCATCGTTTTGGTTTCCCTGTTCGGCTTCCGGGTGTTTGACAGCCAAATTAAGTGGTAAGTCGAGAAAGCAAACATCGCGCAGGAGTCAAGATTTGAGGCAGGCCTAAATCAATTGACCGAGACTCTCAGATCGGCAAATGCACTCTCCATAAAAGACGAAACTACCGCACAGGCAAACGCGTTCGAGCAGAGAATTCCCGAGGAGGTCTTGAAACTAGAAGAAAAAAACCAAGCAGAGCCTCGCGAAGACAGTACTTGACCTCAATCAGCAAATCGATTAGAACGACCGATTCGCGCAGGGATTTACCCTCATGGGCGATCCGGATCTGCTCGACGACGCAATAGAATGCTTCCAGGGGGCAATTGATGTCTACCTACGGAACCCTAAGGACGTATCTCAAAACTAAGCTGTAGCGCAGCCATAAACAACTTATTTATTTGCATATTCCGTAAGAAAAAAGAGAAATTCGGGAGGGCGCCAAGATGGAGCTGCCTCTTCCCGCTCTACGAACCTACAGCAGGAGCTAGCCATCGCTGCTGAGGGGGATTCTGATCTCGCCGCCGTCCCCCGGACCGAGGACCTTCCGCAGGGCGCGCAGGAGCCAGAAGCTCCAGCACGCGTCATTCCCCCACCTAGTGATCACACTGGGACCTGAGGTGCGTGTACGCGAGGATCGGGAGAACGATAACCTATTCTTGCCCGCGCACAAGCGACAAAAATTCCGAGCGGGTGGTGCGGTTGTCGCGAAAGACGCCGAGCATGGCGCTGGTGACGGCTGACGAATTTTGCTTTTCGACTCCGCGCATCACCATGCACATGTGCCGCGCTTCGACAACCACTCCCACTCCCTGCGGACTGATGTGTTCCTGGACGGCGTGAGCGATCTGCTGGGTCAGGCGTTCCTGGATCTGTAGCCGCCGCGCGAACATATTCACCAGCCGCGCAATCTTGCTCAGACCCACCACTTTTTTGTCGGGGATGTAGGCGATGTGGCACTTCCCGAAAAACGGCAGCATGTGATGCTCGCACAGGCTGTATAGCTCGATATCCTTCACCACCACCATTTCGTCATAGCACACACTGAACATGGCCTTGTTGAGGATTGTGTCGGTATCCTGCTGGTAGCCGCTGGTAAGAAAACGCAGCGCCTCCTCGTAACGTTCGGGAGTACGCCGCAAACCTTCGCGTTCGGGGTCTTCGCCGAGCAGGCGGATAATTCGCCGGACCAGATCAGTGATGGTGTCGATCTCGCCATTATTGGCAACGGGAACTTCAATCAGGGACTGCTCTCTTGGTGCCATTATTCGCCATTTCCTTTCGAGGACCTTCCGGGTCTGCTGTCATCTCAAGACTATTCTTGCTGGTTTCCTCGATTCGCACGCGTTCGAGGCGAGCCAGAGAGAACCTCTGAAGCCGCCCGAAAATATCGCGGCAAAGGTTTTCCGTCGTCGGGACCACGTCCCGAAACTCCGCTACCTGCTCGTTGATGTAAACATGATCAAACGGCTCAATCACTTCGCGCTGGACGAATTCGTCGAGGTCCGCGAGGTTCACAATCATGCCCGTGGACTCGTTCACTGGGCCGCCCATAGTGACTTCCAGTACGTAATTGTGGCCGTGGCCGTAGGGGTTCGCGCACTTGCCATAGATGCGTTGGTTTCCCGATTCGCTGAACGCCGCGCTATGTAGCCGGTGCGACGCGGAAAAGGAATACCGGCGGGTCAGCGTCAGTTTCACGCGGACTTTCCCCCGCTAGTTCGGCCAGCATCCGGGCGACTGTCCGGCGTGCAGTCCACATAAAGCTCCGGCGATTCATACAGCCGGACGCGATCCAATTGACCTCGTGTGATACAAGGCGCCAGCAAATTCCAAATGACGATGGCTACGTTCTCGCACGTGGGGATTTTCCCAGCCAGCTCCGGCACTTCGTGGTTTAGCGACCGGTGGTCCATCCTCGCCATCACTTCGCGCTCAATAATTTCCTTCAACTCTTTCAAGTCCAGGAGCATGCCCGTGGCGGGATCCGGCTCGCCCGCGATGGTGACTTCCAGGACGTAATTGTGCCCGTGGCCTTGAAGATTGGCGCATTTGCCAAACATGAGCCGATTTTCTTCCGCCGAGAACGCGGGATTGTGGTAAAAGTGCGCCGCGCAAAATTCCGCTTTTCTGGTCAGTCGAATCATCGCATTTTCAGCTTCGCGCTAAATAGCATGCCATGAAACCGCCGCTTCCAATCGCTCGCTAGATTACAAATGTCATTCTGAGCGCAGCGAAGAATCTGCTTTTGCTTTGCTATTTCTTCCCCGCATTCCCGCCGGATATATCCGGCCTTTCCACGTAACCGCGCCGCGCGTATTTCGCCACCAGGAAACCACCAGCGCGGCCCCAAACAGGAGCACGCCGGGCACATAATATTGGATGAACCGCGCGGGATAATGATTCCGGCGCAGCACGATACCCTGTCGCACGTGCATGATGACCAGCGGAATCCCGCCGATTGAAATCAGAGGCACGGCCAGCGGCCAAGCGCCAGATGAGAACGCACCACCAATAAATAACCCGAGCAGCGACAATGCCGCAGCCATCAGCGCGGTCAGTGAAGGCAACAGTTGGGCCAGTATCGAAGCATCTCCGCCCTGGGGCATGCCCCCGTCAGTGGCGCTTTCGCCTGATGCGCCACTGGCCGCGAGGCCGTCCCGACCGCCAAACAGCAGGTAGAGATTTTTCGTCCAGCCCTCCCACATAGCGCCCAAGGAATGATACATCCGCGTTTCCACCAACCCCTCGCCGGACTGGAACCAGATGCGATAGCCGTCCGACTTCACGCGCCGCGCCAACTCGACATCTTCCAGTACACACCCGCGAATCGCCGCGTGCCCCCCGATGGCTTCGTAGGCCTCCGCGCGAATCAACAGATATTGTCCATTCGCAGCCGCATCGGGCAGGCGGGAATCGTTCACGCGATCAAACGGAAAGCGCCGCGCCAACCGGCAATAGACGATGGGAATCAGGGCGCGTTCCCAGAATATTTCCATGCGCTGCCGGGGAGAAAACGACACCAGCGCAGCGTCCTTTTCCTTAGCTATGCGAAGCGCCGTCGCCAGGGAGCCGGGCAAATGACGTGCATCCGCGTCGGTAAACAGCAGCCAGCGCTTGAGGCCGCGCGACGTTAAAACAGATTCGGCACCCAGCGACACAGCATAGTTCTTTCCGGTCCATCCTGGCGGCAGCGATTTCGTTTCCAGAATTTTCAATCGCGGGACACGAGCCGTCAGTCCAGCCAATATTTGGGGTGTTGCGTCGGACGATTGATCATCCACCACAAGGATTTCCGTCAGCTCGGACTGTTCATCGAGAGAGGCCACCGCGTCTGCGATATTGGCGGCTTCATCCCGAGCGGGAACAATGGCAAAGACTGTGACGGGCGAGTTCGGATCAAGCATGGTGATGAGCGGGCCGGGATCTCTTTCAGCGCAGCGGGTTCGCCTGTTCCCGCTCAAACCAGTATTATAAGGCCGTGAATCCCACGTGGAAACGCAACCTGCTCACCGGCGTCGTGCTGGCCGGAATTGTCGGGCTGCTATTCCTTTTCGCGGCGCCGCAATACCGCCAGGGAGAGCCCAGCCCCGCGGGACGCACGCCCAAGGACTTTCCCTTCCAGATAAATGGCCACTCGACGCAGCTATCCGATCTGCGCGGCAAGATTGTAGTGCTGAATTTCTGGGCTACTTGGTGTCCCCCCTGTGTGGAGGAAACTCCATCGCTCAATCGCCTGCAGCAGTGGCTGTCGTCGCGCGGCGGAATCGTGTTGGGCATCAGCGAAGATGAAGAACCCGCTGCATACGCCAGCTTCCTGACTCAACACGAAGTTCAGTTCCCCACCTGGCGCGACCCGTCTCTTGCCGTCGCCAAATCGTATGGCACGACTGTTTTTCCCGAAACCTATGTGATTGACCAACGGGGCCGCATCGCCCGCAAAATTATTGGGCCGCAGGCATGGGACAGCCCCTCCCTCCTCGTCTATTTCCAATCCCTGCTCGCGCCAGTGAAATAGCACCAGCACATCAGCCCTCGCCTCCTTAATTTCAGATGGCCCTTACGAGATCGTCTGGCGGGTCATCTTGTAGGATCGGGACGAACGCCTGCCGACACTTATGAAGCTAAGTGCAACTGGCAGTGACAATTCCTCAAGAATAAGACAGATGTCTCGAAAGTGTCTCCGGCGTGTCTTCGCCTTTTTGCGCGTTTTGGAGTGCTAAAGCCCGAAGAACTGTTTATGCGGGAGATGCAATCTGCTATAGATAAGACAAGCAAAAATCCCCATGCAGCTTTACCGATGAAGATATCGTCAAGGGGTCCGGCCGGGGGGCCAAATCGTGGAAAAAATACTGGTAGTGGAAGATGACCGCGCCGTTCAAAAAGCACTGAAGCGATTGCTGGAATCGGAAGACTACAGCGTGGAAATCACGTCCGACGGCCTGGGTGGCTTGGAAGCCTTTCGCGCCACTTCCCCGGACCTGGTAATGCTGGATTTGCGGCTGCCCGGGATGCCGGGNNCTCGGCGCCGACGATTACGTTACCAAGCCATTCAGTCCCAAGGAACTGCTGGCCCGCGTCCGCGCCGCCATGCGCCGCACTGCGCCTCCCCCGCCACTGGAGCAGTTCGCCTTTGGCGACGTGCTCGTGGACTTCGCAAAGATGCAGTTGAAGCGCGGCGGCCAGTCCATTGCTATGACTGCCCAGGAATTCAAAATTCTCAAGTTTTTCGTGCAAAATCCGGAGCGTGTTCTCAGCCGTCCGGAACTGCTGAACGAAGTTTGGGGTTACCAGAATTATCCGACCACCCGTACCGTGGATAATCACGTCTGGAAACTTCGCCAGAAGCTCGAGCCAGCCCCTGAAAATCCCGTCCATTTTTTGACCGTGCATGCAGCCGGTTACAAGTTCGTGCGCTAGGCCATGGGTAACGGCCCCAGCAAATCCGCCGTGGCACCCGCTCCCATCCGGGCCAAACTTCGCCTGCGCACCAAATTTCTGCTTTCTTTCCTGCTGATTTCTTCCGCTCTTACCTGTGGCACGCTGCTGATTGTGCAGCATCAAGTGACGTTGCAGTTGCGCGGCGACATTAGCGGCGATTTGCGGAATTCCGTCGCCGCTTTCCAGGACTTTCAGCGCCAACGCGAGCTAAGTCTTACCCATTCCGCCGAACTTCTGGCCAACCTGCCCAATCTGCGCGCCATGATGACCACGCAGGATGCGCCCACTATTCAGGACGCATCCACAGGAATTTGGCGTCTGGCAGGCAGCGAGCTATTTCTTCTTGCTGACCGCACTGGAAAGGTCGCCGCTCTGCACACCGCGACTCCGGGATTCACACGTGGAGATGCTCAGGAATTCCTGAGCAGTTCGTTGAGACAGGATGAGTCCGGTTATTGGTGGTATGGAGGCGGCCATCTCTACGAAGTCTTTCTGCAGCCCATTTATTTCGGTGCGGAATCCGATAACAACCCCCTGGGAGTCATGGCCATTGGGTATGAAATTAATGACCATATCGCCAGGGACATCAGTCGGGTAGCCTCAAGCCAGGTCGCTTTTCGCTACGGCAATTCCCTGGTAGTAACCACATTCTCTCCAGCCGAAGAATTGGATTTGCAAAATCACACCCGCGATACTGCACGGGTGTTTACTGAGGGGGGCAGTGAAATTCAAATAGGCGGCCAGAAGTTTCTGTACACGTCGGTCGACCTGGCGCCCGGCGCGGTAACTCCAATCTCACTCACCGTGCTGAAATCCTATGACCAGGCGACCCTCTTTCTTGGCAGCTTGAATCGCCTGCTCTTGCTGATCGGATTACTGGCGGTAGCCGCTGGATCCCTGATCATCTTTCTTATTTCGGATACCTTTACCCAGCCGCTGGCAAATCTGGTTGAAGGGGTCCGGGCCTTGGAAATGGGCGATTTTTCCTACCCGTTGGAATCTGTTGGCGGCGATGAAGTCGCAGAGGTTAGCAGGGCGTTCGATGGGATGCGCACCAGCTTGCGCGTGGCGCAACGGCGTTTAATTGACGCTGAACGCCTTGCCACCATTGGCCGGATGGCCAGTTCGATTTCGCACGATCTGCGGCACCCGCTGACCGCTGTAATGGCCAATGCCGAATTCCTCTCCGAGCCCGGGCTCGACGCCGCGCAACGGGAGGATCTGTATCGTGAAATTCGTGACGCCGTGGACCGTATGACTGATCTCGTGGAATCACTGCTGGAATTCTCCCGGGCGCGCGAGCATCTCCGCCCCGTGTACGGGCGAATGGCGGATACGGCCAATCGGGCCGTCCATGCTGTTCAAAGACACCCCGAATTTAACGGCGTGGATATTCAGGTGTCCTGCGAGGGGCGAGACGAGGGCTGGTTCGATCCCAAGAAGATGGAGCGGGTATTTTTGAATTTGCTGCTTAACGCGTGTGCCGCGGTTCCCCGTGATTCCGGCCACGTTGAAGTTAACATTCGCGAGGCCAAGAAAGGACTGGAAGTACGGGTGGAGGATAACGGTCCAGGGATTCCCGAACCCATCCGCGACACCCTGTTCGAGCCTTTCGTCAGCTATGGAAAGGAAAATGGGACTGGCCTGGGCCTTACCGTAGTTCAAAAGATATCCCAGGATCATGGCGGGGATGTCTCCATTGAGGCTACCGGCGCCGGCCGCACGGTTTTCAAGCTCGTGCTCCCTCACGACGGCCTTGCAGCGGACCTGCACACCAGTTAGAGTGCCGGTTGGCAATACTCGGTCGTCGTCAGAGCACGAGGGAAAGGTAAATGCATCCTTGCGCCTTCGTTCTGAATCGCGATAATCATACCGGGAGCACTGAGCATCGAGGGGCGCGCAACATGAAAGAACCAGACTCTGGTAGCGCCATGCGAAACCTTCTTTGGATTGCGTTGGGCGCCGTATTAATGGGCAGTCCCGCGTGGGCACAGCAACCTGTGGAAAAGCCCAGCCAGAATCAGGCCGCGGCAGACTCCCCGCAGGCATTGCAGCTTCAGATGAACGACCTTAAGCGGTTGCTCATGGAAACGCGCAGCCAGGTGGCCGAGTCCCGATCCGAAACAGCCGCTCTGCGGCGCGAGCTTGCCGAAACGCGCAAAGAACTTGCCGAACTCCGCAGCCCTGTGTCGCCTATCACGGTCGCCAGCGCCAGTCCGCCTGCTCAGCCACCGACTGCCGCGCTCTCAACTTCACCGTCTGGCCCGGCGCCAGAGTCAGGCCAGACCAATGATCGGCTCGCGCGGTTGGAGGAAGATCAGCAACTATTGACTGACGAAATTGCTGACCAGGATCAGACGAAAGTGGAGAGTGCGTCCAAATATCGCGTTCGGCTTTCTGGTATTGTGCTTGTAAATGCATTCGAAAATCGTGGCACAGTGGATAATCAGGATTTCCCGACCTGGGCGAATCCGCCGGATGGTACTCCCTCAAACGGCAGCGTGGGCGCTACGCTGCGCCAGACCGAGCTGGGACTCGACGTATTTGGCCCCACTCTCGCCGGCGCAACGACGAGCGCGAACGTGGAAATGGATTTCGCCGGAGGCTTTCCCTCCGACTACAATGGGGTGACCACGGGGATTGCCCGTCTCCGGACGGCGGTCTTTCGGATGGACTGGCCGTCCACGTCCGTTGTGGCGGGACAGGATGCTCTCTTCTTTTCACCGCTGTCGCCAACTTCGCTTGCCTCCTTGGCTGTACCCGCTCTTTCCTATGCCGGCAATTTGTGGACATGGACACCCCAGATACGCATCGAGCGTCGCGTGAAATTTAAGAATGGGTCAGCCTTTGTAGTCCAAGGCGGCCTGTTGGATCCGCTGACCGGAGAGTTCCCCGAAGATCCCTACTTCCGCTATCCCACCGCCGGCGAAGCATCCAAACAGCCCGCATTCGCGGGACATCTCTCCTGGACTCACCCGCTGCTCGGCCGCACTCTCGCCATAGGCGCGGGGGGCTATTACAGCCATCAGGATTGGACCGCCCCTCCGGCAATCAATTCATGGGCTTTCACAACTGATTGGATGTTCCCGTTCGCATCAAAATTGGAGCTCTCCGGCGAATTTTATCGAGGCAGTGCCGTCGGAGGACTGGGAGGCGGAATCGGACAAAGTGTAGTGTTTATTGGCACCCCAGGGTTCCCGGGCACGGTAGTCCACAGCGTGGATTCCGAGGGCGGATGGACCCAATTGAAGTTCCGTGCAACGGAGCGGCTCGAATTTAACGGGGCGGTTGGTGACGATAATCCATCCGCCACGGATTTACGCCTCTCCACTGCCGGGCAAGCTTATCTCATTCCGTTACTCACGCGGAATCAGGTAGCCATGGGCAATTTCATCTTTCACCCTCGGTCGGACCTCCTGTTCTCGCTGGAGTACAGATATCTTCGTACATCGTATTTCCCCGCGGATGTATATACTGCTGGCCAGCTCAATCTAAGTATTGGAGTTCTCTTCTGAATGGACAGCCGTAGGCGGCGGGAAATGGCCTGGATCAGATGAAGATATCCCGGATGCCACTATTCTGGCTGCTGCTTGTATTGGCGCCTTTGCACTGCGGGGCCCAACAGGTGGATGTAACGGCAACGGTTAAAATCATCTCCGGAAACCGGAGCCTAACCAGCCTCGGCGCGGTGGTATGGCTCGTTCCAGTGAACCAGTCCATCACCCCTGAACGGCCCGGCCCGCGCCATCTCCAGCTGGTTCAGAAGGGAAAAAGCTTTATCCCTCATTTGCTGGTCGTGCCAGCCGGATCCGCGGTGGACTTTCCCAACGAAGATCCATTTTTTCATAACGTCTTCTCACTCTTCGATGGCAAGCGGTTTGATTTGGGCCTATACGAAGCGGGTAAGACAAGGACAGTAATGTTCGATCGGCCCGGAATCTGTTATATCTTCTGTAATATTCATCCGGAGATGAGCGGCGTGGTGATTGTGTTGCAAACTCCGTACTTCGGAATCTCCGACGCGTTGGGAGAAATCGATATTCCTGGAGTTCCTCCCGGACAATACCAACTGCAGGTATGGGATGAGCGGGCCCTTTCCTCCGCATTGGAGGAAGCTACGCGCGAAGTCACCATAAGCGAACATTCGTCTTCGCTGGGAGTGCTTGGTTTGAAGGCTGCTCCGCCAATCGCGTTTCACCACAAAAACAAATATGGTCAGGACTACGAGCCCGCCTCACCTGACAACCCTATTTACGTCCAACCCTAAACGCCGTTGGAGAACAGTTGGGCATTGGAAAACCCTTATGCCTGCCGCACGCTAACGTACTTTTGTGTAGGGTAGCGGAAGCCTCATTTGTCCGGCGAGACAAACAAGGCCTCACCTTTCTACAACCCAGCAAGGAACAGGCTGCGAAATCCACCATTCGCCAGTGTCTGTGTGCTATCGAGCGGCTGCGGCTGTGAGCGTGCCAAAGAGACCAGACGCGTAGCCTTTCGGACCAGCCGCAAAGAACAAGCTGTTGGTTGGACCACCCTGGCCGCCGTTTCCGAACTCTATCCCCCAAAGTCCACTGATTGCAATCGGCTTGCCCGCGCTATTTTCCACCGTGCCAAGGAACGCGCCGGTGGTTGGGCTATAGGCATTAATCTTGCCATCACCCACATTGGCGACCAATAAGTCATTNNAACGTTCCGAAGTTTGCTGGAGCAACAACCAAACCCCAGGGGGCATTCAGTTTTCCGTGTGAGGCCACACGCATGATCAGTGTACCGGACTGGTCGAACGCATCCACGAAGCCAAGCCCCGCTCCGTTGACCTGATTCTGCTTCGAGGCGTTCTGCTTGGCAAAGGTCACATACAGCGTGCCATTGATGTTTTGAATGCCGAACGGAGCGTACCCCGCGGTGCCGTGCGTGTCGTTGAAGGTCGAGACCAGATTGAAGCTGCCATCATACATCTCGACCTTGCCCGAAAAAAAGTTGGTCGCGTATAACACGTTTGCCCCCGCATTCACGCCAATTGCTAGCCCTTTGTACACCGCATCCGTTGAGGAATTATTTACGGCGATGACCGCCCCGGTGGCATTCACTGTGGGACTCCAGCCGGTAATAACCCCGTCTTCCGAATCAAAGATAAACGCTGCCGCTCCGGATTTGGCGCCTTCAGTTACCTTGAAATCCGTGGTGGCATTGGCTACGATGCCGGTCGGTGAGCCCGTACCCGTGCCGCTGGCTGGGGGGACCGTTACTACTAGCGATTGGGGCTGTCCATTATCCGCGTATAGGGTCGATTTCCCCGTACCATTGTCCGTCACCCAGAAAACACCCGTGCCCAGATAGGCGACGCCCCACGCGTTGACCAGATTAGGGTCGGTGAATGCGCCGTGCCCGGATGCATTGTTGGATGTCAAATTTGTTTGAACGTAGCCGGTCGCCGCCAATAAGCCGCAAGCCATCACGGTGACTCCGGCCAGCACGACGGCAAATCGTGATAATTTCTTATGGTCCATTGAATGTTTCATTTTTTAAGCGCCCTCCTCGGGTGCGAATGATTGGCTTGGTTACGTTGTGTGGTGCTTGGCACAACGCTATGGCACGAATGCTAGAAGATCGCAGGCCCGCATGTGTTACCGAATTGTCTCCATTGCGTCACTTCCTTGCGAAAAACGCTGTCTGGTAGAGTCCTTCCAGGATAAGGGGCATTCAAGAGGGCTGCCATGGCAATGCCAGGCCTCCGGTCATTAGTTGTCTCCAATTTGTCTATTGTATGTCTCTGNNGGGGTTTAGTGGACAATCTAGCCGGTGTGAAACAGCTCTACCACACTTACCACATGACCCCTTGGCTCTGGTGTTCGTTTTACCGCCCATGCCAAGCCGACGTGGAATCTAAGGAGAATGCATGAAATCAAATCTAATTCGTATCCTGATGGCTTTTGGTTGCATTAGCGCTCTGCCGGCCCTGTGTTTTGTTACCGCCGGTTTCGTGACCCCTGCCAGCGCGCAAGGAATTCCCAATGTTACCGTCATTGCTTCGACCGTCCCCGCGAACGGCGACGTCAACCCCTACGGACTGGCCGTCGTCCCGACCACTGTTGGCAGCCTCACACAGGGCCACTTCCTGGTGAGCAATTTCAATAGCATTCAGAATCTGCAGGGTACCGGCACGACGATCGTGGACGNNCGGCTATTCGCCCAAATCAATCCTGCTACGCTTCCCGGTCCCTGCCCCGGTGGCATTGGATTAACGACTGCGCTTTCCGTGCTAAAAACAGGATGGGTTATCGTGGGTAGCCTGCCAACGACCGATGGCACATCCGCCACCGCACAAGCGGGATGCCTGCTGGTTCTCGATAGTAACGGCAACGTGGCCGAAACGTTCTACGGCTCGTTAATCAACGGCCCCTGGAATTCGGTGGTCAACGATGGAGGGAGTGCAGCCAGCCTATTCATCACCAACGTCCTGAACGGCACGGTCGCCGCGAATGGAAATATCGTGAATGAAGGGACCGTTGTCCGCATTGACCTGCTTATCCCCTCTGGACAGATGCCGTCCATCCAATCCATGACCGTGGTGGGCTCGACTTTTGCGGAGAGGACTGATCCGGCCGCCCTGGTCATCGGTCCCACGGGTTTGGGCCTTACCCGCTCGACCCTCTATGTGGCCGATACCCTCAACAACCGCATCGCGGCGATCACCGATCCTCTCAGCCGCACAACGTCGCAAGGCACAGGGAGCACTCTGACCAAAAATGGCTCGTTGAACAGTCCTTTGGGACTCACCGTGCCGCCCAACGGCAACATTTTCACTGTAAATGGCGGTGATGGATATTTTGTAATTACCAACCCGACGGGCGATCAAACGTTCAAGAAACTGCTGGATAATACCGGCAATCCTCCGGGAGCGGGCGCGCTGTTTGGAATTACCAATGTACCAGGCGCCGGCCTGTATTTCGTGGACGACGCGTCCAACACCCTCAACCTATTTCAATAGAAGAGTTTGGCATTGCTGCGAAGGCGATCTGGCCTTCCGGCACAACCTGTGGGCGAGAAGGGCAGCCATCCCCTTCCGCCCGCTAGTTTTTTCGCCCTGCCCCAGGTCCACGATATTCCTCCGTGCGCTTGATTCCCCCGTGTGGCGTGGAGGCCTCTGTGGAATTTGGCTTCCAGCGCCGGCGCTTTTGGACACGATGCGGAAATCCATTAAAATGCGACGCATGGAGAATCCAGGCGGTCAAGTTATTGGCAATACGGCACCGTCGCGCGGGTGGCTCGAATCCTGGCGGGTTCGGTGGATATACCTGGCCGTGCTGTTATTTGCCGGGACGATTTATCTCGGCTGCATCATATCTCCACCGTCGCTGATGGACGACGTGGATGCCGTTCACGCCCAAATCGCCCGCACGATGCTGACCTCCGGCGACTGGGTGACCGCCCGCATTGACGGAGTGCCCTACCTGGAAAAAGCCCCGCTGGTCTATTGGCTGATTGCCCTCTCCTACAAAATCTTCGGCGTGTATGACTGGGCGGCTCGCATTCCCATTGCTCTTTCGGCAATGGCGCTTTGCTGGCTAACTGCCGCTTTCGGCGTGTGGGCCTTCAGCAAAAAGGCTGGATTTTATGCCGGCCTATGCATGGCCACGTGCATTGGGCTGTTTTTATTCACTCGAATTTTGCTTCCCGACGTGATGTTGGTATTCACTATTGCGCTGGCGATGTGGGCCTTTCTGCGCGCACTCGACGAGGAGGAGGCGCACCCAGTCTGGTGGGCTTTTCTGCTCGCGAGCAGCATGGGCGTGGGGCTACTGTTGAAAAGCTTGATTGGAGTGGTCTTTCCCATCGCCGTTGGCGTCATTTATCTGCTGGTGACGGGCCAGTTTTTCTCGACGAAGACGTGGAAGAGGCTCCATCCCTTCGGCGGAATCGGGGTCATTGCGTTAATAGCCGCGCCCTGGCATGTCCTGGCCATGCTGCGGAACCCGCCGTGGTTTGCGTTCACGCTGCAAAGCGGACCTGGCCAATACCACGGCTTTCTGTGGTTCTACTTTATCAACGAACAGTTTCTTCGATTCCTGGGATTGCGCTATCCGCACGATTACAACACCGTCCCGCGCCTTTATTTTTGGCTGTACCACCTCTTGTGGCTTTTTCCCTGGAGCGTTTATTTCCCAGCTATTACGAAGCTTTCTTTTAGGCCAACCGATCGCGCCGGCAAGACGCGCCTGCTGGCGCTTTGCTGGACCGGTTTCGTACTGATGTTTTTTACCTTCTCAACTACGCAGGAGTATTACTCCATGCCCTGCTACCCCGCGCTGGCGCTGCTTCTCGCGTCCGCAATGGCGGCTGGTGGCCTATGGGTCCGAGGCGGCACACGAGCGCTTTCCGTAATTGCCGGCGTCGCCGCGCTCATGGCGTTCACGCTATTTGTTCTTGTTCGCAATGTACCCACGCCCGGTGATATTTCCGTGGCGCTGGCCCGTCACCCATCGGTTTACACACTTGCGCTCGGTCATATGGAGGACCTGACGTTGCAATCGCTGGCCTACTTGCGTTTCCCTTTACTCGTGGCGGCCATAGCTTTTTTACTGGGCGCGCTGGGAACGTTTTATTTGCGGGGCACGAAGGCATTTCTCGCCGGGGCTCTCATGATGGTGATATTTTTTCATGCCGCGCGGCTGGCCATGGTGGTGTTTGACCCATACCTGTCGTCGCGGCCCCTTGCACGGATATTGCAGCAATCGCCCGAGGGAAAACTGATAGCGGACGACCACTACTACCCGTTCTCGTCAGTTTTTTTCTACGCCAATCGCGATGCCCTGCTACTAAATGGCAGAAACCAAAATCTGGAATATGGGTCCAACGCTCCCGGCGCTCCTGATGTTTTCATCAATGATTCGGATTTCGCTAATCTGTGGCGGCAACCGCAACGCTGGTATTTTGTCACTGGCGCGGGCACGATGCAGCACCTGACCCCGCTGGTGGGCGGCGCGAATCTGAATGTCGTAGCGGCGAGCGGGGACAACTTTTTGCTGACCAACTTGCCCATCGCCAATCTCCCCGCTTCGACGCCGTAATTCGGCGCGTTAACAGGATTGACACGCCCGAAACGGCACTAGTAGGATCCGAGCTATCTGAATAGCTAGCAAGACCGTCGAGCTACAGGGAGGGAACATGGGGAATATCATTTGCGGAACGTGGATGACAAGAACCTGCAGTGTCATGCTGCTTTTGGTGGCGGCTTCGGCGGCCCTCCCGGCGCAATCGTTCACGACCTTGCACAGTTTCAATGGCACGGACGGAGCGAATCCCTTTGCTGGAGTTATACAGGCGAGCGATGGGAACTTGTATGGGACAACCGTGAGCGGCGGGGCCAACTCATACGGAACCATCTTCAAGATCACTACGACCGGCTCGCTGACCACGCTCTATAATTTTTGCTCTTTGGCGAAGTGCAAGGACGGAACCAATCCCTACTCAGCGCTGCTCCAGGGCACGGATGGGAATTTGTATGGGACCGCACAGAGCGGCGGCGCCAAGCAAGGGGGCACGATCTTCGAGATCACCCTGGACGGAAGTTTAACCACCCTCTATAACTTCTGCTCGCGAAAGCATTGCAGTGACGGCATGTATCCCCAGGCACCCCTCATCCAGGATGCCAATGGCGCCCTTTATGGAACCACTCGCAATGGAGGATTCAGCGACGTCACCACGTGTATTTTTGGATGCGGCACTGTCTTCAAACTCTACCCAAGTGGCGAGCTGAAAAAATTGCATGCTTTTAGTGGTGGCGATGGCGCCCTCTCATGGGCCGGCTTGGTTCGAGGAAAAAATCACACAATATACGGAAACACATTTGAAGGAGGAGGGGGGCCCTGTGGGGACGGCTGTGGAACAGCCTTCGCGATATCTCTTGGGAATTTCTCGTCACTATATTTATTCTGCTCAAAACTAAAGAATGGGCTGTGCACGGACGGGGAGGACCCACTGGGCGGAATGGTGCTCGGCAACGATGGGAACCTGTATGGAACGACTGAGAGCGGCGGAGAACATGACGGCGGAATGTTCTTCGAGATTACCCCTGACGGAAAGCTGACTCGGCTTTACAACTTTTGTTTAGGATGGCGGAGCGGT
>PKXT01000185.1:0-126 GCA_003133505.1 Acidobacteriota bacterium | reverse complement strand
TGGCACAGTCTTCAAAATCACTCCCACCGGCATCCTGACCACGCTCCATCAATTTGATGGCACGGACGGAAGCAATCCGGAATCGGCCCTGTTCCAGGGCGCCGATGGAAATTTCTACGGAACAAC
>PKXT01000110.1 GCA_003133505.1 Acidobacteriota bacterium | reverse complement strand
CCCCTCCTTGCCCACAATCCCTGTTTCCTAGCCTCGCGAATTCCCTAGCAAATTGCTTGCTCAAAACTCCGTTTTAGGCCGCCTCAAAATCAGGTGATTGTGGGCCATCCATGGCAAAGTGACACTGTCGAAGATGATCGATGCTTCGTCTTTCCCCAGTTGGTGGCAGCGACACGATGAAATGTGCAAATTGCTGCGAAGAAGCAATTTCGGTATACACTTCCGATTGCTTATGCCTCGGATGAATAACACCCTTTCAATATGAGCACCGCGCGACATTTGATCGCTCTGCTGCGAACCCACGTTCAGGGCGACGACACGGAGTTTCTATCCGTCGCAATGGAGCTAGCTGCGCGCGAGGCAAGGATTGGCCATGCTCGAGTTGCTGAACAAATCCGCGAGCTCGTGGATCAAGCTCGCGCCCGTAGCTCGCAGATCGAAAAACGCGGCGGCTCCGTGGTCGTTATGCAACCGAAAGGGGAGATCGCCAATCTCCTCTCTGTCCAACAACCCACAATTCGGCTCGCAAGCATGGTGCTGCCCGACGCTCTCGAACTGCGTCTGCGACGAACGCTCTTGGAGCAAAGGCAAAAGTCCAAACTGCGGCACCACAACTTGCGTGCGAGGCGAAAGCTCCTATTCGTCGGTCCTCCAGGAACGGGAAAGACATTGACAGCCGCGGCCCTGGCTGGAGAACTGCAACTTCCGTTGTTCACGATCCTGCTGGAGGGCGTGATCACCAAATTTATGGGAGAGACAGCGGCGAAGCTCCGCATGATCTTTCAAGCGATGACGGTAGAAAAGGGCATTTACCTATTTGACGAATTTGACGCCTTGGGCGCTCGGCGCGCTCAGGCGAACGACGTGGGTGAGATTCGAAGGGTGCTGAACTCATTTCTGCAGCTTCTTGAGAAGGATGATTCCGATAGCATCATCATTGCTGCAACCAATCATGTGGACCTCTTGGACAGAGCCTTATTTCGTAGGTTTGATGACGTGATTGAATATGCTCTTCCGGACGAGAGAACTGCTGTCAAGATCATTGAATCGCGTCTCACGCAATTTCATGCGGACGATGTGGACTGGCAGCGAATTTCGAGTGATGTTGCCGGACTGAGTCAGAGCGAGCTTGCCCGCGCTAGCGATGAGGCAGCCAAGAATGCCATCCTGCAAGGGACCAACCGTATCGCGACCAATGACCTCTTAATCGCCCTTAATGAGCGCAAACACGCAGCCTGTTAATTTGAGACATGAGGCTCAGTCTCGTGCCTGAGTTTCCTCGCGACCGCCTCCACATTTTCCTGCAAGACGTCGGGCGCCCCGAGCACTATACCAGCAGGCCAAGACCCCAAACTTCGTTACCTCCTCCGCGAAACAGGGAGGCGCACGCCCAAACCTTACTCGCGGCGCTAAATCAAGCTCTAATCGGAGCCAACGCACAGGCGGAAGCTCGCGCGGACGCCGCAGAAGGCGGATTCTATCTGCAGTTCAAACTAGCAGCAGGAAATGAGGGATTCGTCCAGAATCTCGAGGACCGTCGCAGCCATATTGAGTTGGTATCCGTCAAGCGAGGTTCGGAAGAAAATGCACCAATTATCGCTACCGTCTTTGTGCCGAATCGGGCTGCCAATTATTTCCTGCGAAAGATCGAAGCCTACCAAACCGAAGTCACTCGGAGAACGCAGCGGCCCCGTCACGAGAGTCTGGTCAACCGCATTGATACCATCGCACTCGCCGTCATCCGGCCCTTCTTCACAGACGAAGAAGATCGTTTACCAGCAGAGAATGAACAGATTTGGTGGGAGGTATGGTTGCGGGCTGGTTTGCGCGAACAGTTTCGGGCGGCTTCTGCTAACCTCGACATTCGCTTCAACGTTGAAGATGTAATCGAGTTTCCCGAGCGGGAAGTGATCCTCGCATTCTCTGACCTAGCCACACTGGGCGCCGTGCTCACACGGACAGATGCCATCGCCGAGATTCGATTGGCAAAAGATACGCCAGCTATGTTTCTCGAAATGCACAATAGAGAACAGCAGGATTGGCTCGCGGACCTCCTCGGTCGGCTAGAATCACCCCACGCCGATGCTGTTTCCGTTTGTGTGCTTGATAGCGGAATGACGCACACGCACCCTCTTTTGGCAGTCGGGATTCATCCTGCCGACGTCCACACCTACGACCCGACATGGGGCACAGGCGATAGTGCGAACTGGAAAGGACATGGAACGGCGATGGGAGGCGTTGCCCTCTATGGGGATTTGCAAAAAGCACTTTCAACCCACGTACCAATCCGCCTCGAACACCGACTCGAATCCGTGAAAATGTTACATCCTGCCGGTAAACAACATGATCCCAAACTCTATGGTGCGGTAACGGCGGAATGCGTGTCTCGAGTAGAGATTTCCGCTCCGCATCGGCCTCGCGCCATTTGCATGGCTGTGACATCGGATTTTGACGATCGGCGCGGTCGCCCGTCTTCTTGGTCTGCGACGATCGACAGATTGTGTTTTGGAGACGAAACGGCACGGCGACTATTTCTGATTTCAGCGGGAAACATCGGACCCGAGAGGATTCCTACTGCCAACTACCTGTCCCGTGCGGCCGTGGAACCCATCTTCAATCCGGCTCAGGCATGGAATGCCTTGACCGTCGGTGCTTTCACGGAGAAAACCATCATCACTGACCCCACATTTCATGGTTGGACAGCACTCGCTCCAAATGGGGATCTCGCACCCACCAGCCGCACGTCTTTGACCTGGGAACGACAGTGGCCAATTAAACCGGATCTTCTTTGCGAAGGTGGGAACTGGGCGACGGACGGCACAACGGTCTGTTCCCCAGACGACTTGGGCGTTCTCACAACACATCATCAGCCACTGCTGCAGCAATTTGACATTATCCGAGACACCAGCGCGGCGACCGCAAAGGCAGCAAACCTAGCTGGGCGAATTCTAGCTGCCCGGCCGCAATCTTGGCCTGAGATGGTGCGAGGTATGCTCGTCCATTCTGCCGAATGGACACCCAGGATGCTGACGCACTTGAACCAGAACCCTACACGCCAGGAAAAGCTCGCTTTCCTCCGGCGCTATGGCTACGGGGTTCCGAACTATGGCCGAGCGATTTTCAGCGCCCTCAATGACGCAACTCTAGTCGTGGAAGATAGCCTCCGTCCTTTTTTCCGTGATGCTAAAGGTGTCGTGAAAACGCGTGATATGCATCTCCATTCATTGCCGTGGCCTCGTGCGGAACTCGAAGCTCTTGGTGCAACGGAAGTTGAATTGCGAATCACGCTGTCCTACTTTGTCGAGCCAAATCCCGGCGACCGCGGTTGGAACAGACGGCACCGATACGCATCTCACGGACTCCGGTTTGCTGTAAAAAGGAGCTTGGAAACCCTCTCAGGGTTTCAAGCGCGAATCAATGGTGCCATCGAGAGGGAGGAGCAGGGCCTACCCGCAGACGTGGGTGGCGACGATTGGATGTTGGGATCAATCCGAGATCTCGGCTCCATTCACTCAGACCATTGGCGTGGCACCGGAGCCGAACTCGCGGCCCGAGACGCTATCGCGATTTATCCCGTGGGAGGCTGGTGGAAAGAAAAGCCAGCTCTTGCGCGGTATGACAATACGGTTCGCTACGCACTCATCGTGTCTATCCGGGCGACGACCGGGGCCATCGACATCTACACACCAATTCAAGCTGCCGTCCCAGTCGTCGTTCGATTCGAATCATAGGTCTTTAGATCGACGTGGCGGGGGGAACTCATGAATCTTGAACAACGCCATTATATTGCGCAAGATTTGGCCCGAAATCATGTGTTTCTGATGCGCTTCAAACCCCAGTAAAGCGCCTTGTGTTTTCAATGATTTACAGCGGCTGCTGAATCGAGGTTTGTGGGCCAGCACGGCCAGTGCCGATCCTTGGCCCTTCTGAGCCAACTTTGCTGCACATGATCGCCCGTGGGCAGTGCGCGACGTATGGCCAACGTCGCAAACCTCAGCACTGCAGGAGCGCGTCCCGGCACCGATTGGCACGATGGTTTCGTAAGGGCCCAGTTTGGTTCCTGCGGCCACCATCACTACTTCACCTCGGACGCGGCGCCGCTCATTCCAAACCTTCCACCACATACACGCTCCCCAGAATCCGCTGCGTTTCATAGACATACGTCTTGCTGTCCTCGTGATACTCCAGCCCGATGTTCTGCGTGGAACCCGCTTTTTCATCCAGCTCAATTTTTTTCCGCAGCGTCCGCTTTCCTGTTTCCACTTCCACGCGGTACACCCATGCTTCCCACGGCGTGCCCGAGGACACCAGCAACGCCTGTCCGTCCTTTGTCCATTCATTCAATATTTCCTGGGGCCCTATACCCGGAATCGCTTGCACTTTCTGCGTCTCCCGGTCGAGCACGACCGCTTCCCCGCTGGGATTTCGCCCCGCGATCCGCTTTCCATCCCCGGCCACGGCGACCCCCGTGAAGTCGGGGGGACCCAGCGGTTGCGGTTTTCCCCCCTCCAGATCCATCTGGTAGGTACGCAACGCCTGTCCCTCAGGCGCACCCTGCAGCAGCAGGTGTTTGCCATCCGGAAACCACGCCAAGCGAATCAAACTGGTGATGTCTCCCACCGGCAATTGCCGGCTCTCTCCCGCTCCAATCGGGTGCAGCGCCACCTGTGGCGGTCTCGTATAGAGAATCGCCGCCGCTGTTGTTTGATCCGGTGAAAATTTTGGCCGCGCGCCGGAACCCAGCGCCACCGGCGCTGAGCCATCCAGTTTTCGGTAAACCACCAAATACAGAGAACCCGCCGGGCCTCCCCATTCCATGAACAAAATCGCCTTCCCATCCATCGAAATATCCGCCGCTCCGGAGCCGTCGAACCATTCCAGTCCCCTGCGTTCCCTTCCTGTTGCTGGGTCGCTCCCCGTAAGTTCCGCGCGTGACTGCTCACCGGCAAGCAGCACGCGGCCGTCTGAAGCTATATCCAGCAGCCGGATCGATTGCNNCTGCTCGCCGGCCGTGAACCAGATTTCTGTTCCAGTTTGCGACCACGCCAGCCCCTGCACTGTCTCGAATTCCTTGGTGAGCTTCTTGTGATTCCCTGCGGCATCCACCGCGGACACCCAGCCACGGTCGTCCTCGTACACCGGGTGCTCCAGAAAGGCCACCTCCTTCCCGTCTGGCGCGACCCGCACATAATCCAGATAACCGGAGGTTGTATAAATCACCTTTCCCGCGGGGTATTCCAATTGCACTTTCCGGTTGGCCATGCGCGCCACCGCCAGCGTTTTTCCATCCGGCGCGTAGTCCGCAGCAATCACGCTGTCCTCCTGCACGCGCGGCGTCCCACCGGTCATTTGTGCCTGGGCCATCGTTCCACTCA
>PKXT01000184.1:26309-26455 GCA_003133505.1 Acidobacteriota bacterium | reverse complement strand
CTAACAGCGGGCACGAATCTTTTCTTACCGGCTTGGGATATAAGCCGCACGCGGTTGTACGCGACGGCAAGATTTTCGGCCTCGGAATTTACAATATGAAAGGCGCGCTGGTCTGTTACGTGAACGCCGTACGCGCGCTACAGCGC
>PKXT01000184.1:0-26252 GCA_003133505.1 Acidobacteriota bacterium | reverse complement strand
GCGAGCCCACCGACATGCGCGTAATACTGGGCCACTACGGCTCGTTGTGGATTCGTATCTCCACCCAGGGGCCATACGTACACACTGGATTCAGCGCGGAAATTGCGGAGCAAAGCTCAATCCGGCGGATGCACGATGTGGTGGGTGCGATCCTGGAATGGATGCCGGAATGGGAAACCTGCGCGGCCTATCGTGGGCTAAAGGGCATCGTGAATATCGGTGCGATTCGCGGAGGCTATCCGTGGCGTGCCAGCCGNNCCGTACTCCTGCCACAACTGAGATTTTCATGGATGTGCGTGTCCCTCCAACCATGGTATTGCAGCAAGCGCGCGGCGCGGTTCGCGATCTGATCGAGAAATTGCGCCGGCGTTTTCCAGCGCATGGAATCGAGTGGGAATGTTATGTTTCAGTGCCCGGCGCCGAAATCGAGGAAAGCCATCCAATGATTGCTGCGATTGATGCGTCTCATCAGCAGGTCAAAGGAAATACACCCGAGCGCGGCGCGGTTTTGTGGGGATCGGACGCATCCGTACTTACCCGCTTCGGAATCGCGACAGTGAACTATGGGCCGTCGAGCGAACCTCGCGACGCGGAAGGCGAAAAGGTGGAGATAAATACGCTGCTCGATATGACTCGAATTTATACCCTAGCGGCCGCGCGCATCTGTGGAGTGGCCTCATAATGACCCTAGCCGGTGAGGGGAATCAAAGCGCTAGCCGTGGTAGCGCGGGGAATCAGGCCGCCTTGCAGGATTGGAGCGGGATGTCGCCCGTTGAGATTCAGCGGCGCTTCCGCAATATTCGCGAATCGCTTGCCAAGGCACAGCTGGATGCGTTGCTGGTTTGCGGCAGCCAATACAGCGGCTTTGAAGGCGCGATCCGCTACGTTTCAGGATTCGAAATCGTCCATCGTCACGTTTACTCACTGATACCCCTCGATGGCGAGCCGTGCTTGGTATTTCCGGTGGAAGCGCGATGGATTGGAGATAAGAAGAAGCCGTGGATCCGTGAACACGTTTGGGCGCCCATTCCCGGAAAATGGATTTGCGATCACGCGGCAGCGCGCAACTGGCGGCGGCTGGGCGTTCACGGCATGGCCCACGTGATGGCCGTGCGGGACTACGCGGAATTATCCGGCGGCCCATGTGAACTGGTGGGCTTCGACGCGGAATTTGATCTCCTGCGCGCAGTGAAAAGTGAGGATGAGATTCGCGCCGTCCGGCGCAGCATAGCAATCCTGATGGAGGGGTTCCGCGTGCTGCTGGAGGCCTACCAGCCCGGCCGCACCGAGGCGGAAATTATGGCACCCGCTGTCGAGAAGTTTTTCGCTGGCGGCGCGGGACCCCGCATGATGAATATTGTGCTTTCCGGCACCTGTGGAGAGGCCGAGGCGCATTTCAAAGTGCCTGGCGAGCGGCGGGTAAACCGCGACGATCTGCTGCTGTATTCGCTGGAAATTGCCGGTCCCGAGGGGTATTGGGTAGAATTTTCGCGAGCCATCTGTGGCGCTTCGTTGAGCACGCGCACGCAACGAATGGCCGATTGTTATCCTGATGCTATGGAAGCCGCGCGGCGTCTGATGCGCGACGGCGAGCCAGTTGCCAATGTTCATCGCGCGTCGGCGGAGATTTTTGCGCGTAATGGCTTCGCTCTGGGCCATCTTTCAGGACACTCCATCGGAACCACGATGATCGAGCATCCCGCCATTGGCGAGAAGAGCACAGCAATACTTCGCGAAAATATGGTGCTGTCGTTCCATCCGCAAGTGGTGGATGACAAAGGCGAGGCCTGCTTGTACACGCAGGATACCTATCGTGTGGGCCAAAGCGAAGGCGAGTGCCTCGCGCGCGTTCCCTGGAAAATTTTCGCCGGACCGGAACCGGGAGCCGAAAATTGGTAAGAATCTGCGTTATCGGTTGTGGCGCAATTGGCAGCCTCTTCGCCGCCCATCTGGCGCGGTTGGAAGACGTGGAAGTGTTCGCTTACGATCGCTGGACCGAGCACGTGGATGCCATCGCCGCGAACGGCCTTCGCATTTCCGGTTCTGCGGATTTCACCGCCCTCCCGCGCGCTACGACTAACTCCTCGGAAATTCCGCGTTGTGATTATGGGTTGGTGGCCACCAAGAGCATCCACACCCGTACTGCCATCCAGCAAACCGCGCATCTCTTTGATGGCGACAGCGCGGTGTGTTCAGTGCAGAATGGCATGGGCAACGAAGAAATTATCGCCGAGCATGTGAAATACGTAATGCGCGGCACCACCTTTCCCGCGGGACGCATCATTGCCCCCGGCCACGTCGGTTACGACATTGCGGGCGATACGTCCATCGGGCCATTCGAGCCTTCGGCCACGCCGATGGAAAAGGTGGACGCGCTGGGCGAATTGCTCACTCGCAGCGGATTGCGCACCCACGCCCTACCCGACGCGCGGCCCGCGCAATGGACGAAATTGATTTTCAATGCGGGAACCAATCCGGTCGGTGCGCTTACCCGCTTGCATCACGGCGCGGCGACTTTTTATGAACCTACTGGCGCACTTTTTGATGCGCTCATCGAAGAGGGAATAGCGGTAGCCCGGGCGATGGGCATTTCCTTGCATAATGACCCGCGCGAACTGGTACGCTACGCGGCAAACGCTCCCGGCGAGCACAATGCCAGCATGTTGCAAGACGTGCTGGCTGGTCGCCAGACAGAAGTGGATTTCATGAATGGCGCTATTGCGCGGATGGGCGAGCAGTACGGCGTGCTTACGCCTCTCAATCGCGCCGTCTGGGCGCTGGTGAAGGGTCTGGAACATTCCTGGACAAATCCGTAAGCCTTTCCAGATTTAAGGCTGGATTTTGGCTCCAGTAATTTACTGAAAATCGGGCAGGAGATTCCGTCAATGGCCGTTCCATTTCGTGTCGGTGTATTGCAACTCAGCATGGAGCCAATCCAAGAGACGCTTCGCATGGCCACGGCTTGCGAAGCCGCCGGCTTTGACACATTCTGGCTTGCGGAAGCCTATCCGTGGTGGCGCAAACATTCCATGGAGGCGCGCTCTTCCACCGCCCTCACCGCACTGATCGCCAAAGAAACGCAGCGCATTGGCGTCGGCTGGGGAATTATTTCCCCGTACACGCGGCATCCCATTCAAATTGCGATGGAAGCGCGCGTGATGCAGGACCTCTGCGGGAAGGGCCGGTTCTTACTGGGGCTAGGGGCATCAAAAATCTTTATGCGCGAAATTGGCGAAGGCGAGTACGGCTCGGCCCCCGCGCTGGAAGGCGGCGCGGGGAAAAATGCTGGGGTGGCGGAAGTTGGAGCAGAGAAGGGAACCGGCAGCGCCGTGCCCAGTCCCGCAATCGTGATGCGAGAATCTCTGGAAATCATTCGCGGCATGCTTTCCGGCGAACCTTTTGAATTTACCGGCAAGGCGTTTTCCGCGAGCGTTCCAGGCCTCCGCAGAGACGCCCACGCATCCCGCGAGCCTGTCCCGATGTATATCGGCGCCACTGGGCCTGTGTTGCAACGCATGGCTGGTTCCCACGCCGACGGCCTGCTGACCGCGAGCATTACGACGCCCGCCTTTGTCCGTTACTCGCGGCAGTTCATGGAGGAAGGCGCGCGAAAGGCCGGCAAGGACCCGGCGTCACTCGATTTGGGTTCGGTGATTGTAGGAAGCATCAGCCGCGATAAATCCCACGCGAAAGATGGTGCTCGCGAAATGGCCGCCATGTATCTGGCCAATAAGGTTCAGAACATTCGCGGTTCCGCCGACATGTTGCTGCAAAAAGCCGGACTGACCTTGGACGAGATTCAGCCAATCGCTGCGGCGATGGAAACTGGGGGCCGGCAGGCCGCGGCGCGCGCCGTGTCCGACGAAGTTCTAGCCAAGGTCTGTCCCATCGCTGGAACTCCTGATGAATGTATCGGCCGTCTGGAGGAATATCGCCAGGCGGGCTGCACCCACATCCTGCTGGAACTTTGGGGCGAGAAACGCGAGGAGCAGGCGTGGCTTTTCGGCGACGCCGTCCTCCCTCATTTCCGCCGCTAGGATCTACTCATCTATCGCGCAATGGCAGTAGCTTCCGATCGTGAACGTAGATAATGAGGCATTGTTCAATAAGGGCGAATAGTTTTACAAACTTACCTATTTTCTTGAACTTACTAGAATAGAGATCACGTTTTTGATCATCAGGAACGTCTTTCATGAGCATTGCCGCAATCAATTCGTGCGCAAAACCGTACGAAGTCCAGTTCTCTAGCCGCCCAAAATCCAACAGTCCAAACGCATCAGGATTTATTTGCTCAAGGACCTCTTGCACCGCGCTTTCTAAGACATGCGCGAAAATATCATTCCTGATAGCTCTCGCGACTGGCTGCGCCTCTGCTATCAACGCCTCTGCATTAGCAAATCGTTGTTGAACATTTAGCTGGCTGCCGCCCAACCAATGTTCTTCATTTCCAGCATCATGTCTTCCCTGATGTTGCATAGGTGAGCAATCTTCACGGCGCGGGGATTGTCCGATGGAAACCACTTGCCTAGTCTTACGATGAATACCTTCGCAGGTGTGGGTTTGAGCACTGGCCTAACTCCTAGCCTTGCGCCTCGGAATCCCGACAAGTCAGGAGCAAAGAAATCCCGGCCTTTGAGCCACATAGGTCAGCGATTCANNTCACGAACATAGCCGTGGCTGCTGCCCCATAGGTCGGTCATCTGCGGACGGATATCCCAAAGCTCCTGAAAAAACCGCACACGCTGCCCTTCGTTCAGCAAGTCCACCGAGCGGCCTTTGAGTGAGCGCGCGCCCATTCCAATGGTGCGATAAATGAGCTGGATGTGCACGAAACGGAAGCGCTGGAAGAGTTCGTCGAATTCGGCCATGGATTCGGCCACCACATAGGCATCGGAATGTGAGTATTCCGAGTTGTAAATCTTCTCCACGGTCAGCCCGTGTTTTTCCAGATAGTTCGACTTGAACGACTGCCACAAGTGCGGATGCATTTTCAGGATGATGCGAAAGCCGGGCGATTCCTGGCCGCTGCCGTTGCCCAACTGCAGGCGAATTTCCTGATATTCCTTGGGTGACATGGTTTCGAGCAAGGCAAGTTGCTCGATCATCAGCCGCATGGCGATGTTGACGCGCTTGAAAAGCGTCACGATTCGGTTGGTATTTTCCTGCTGCAGGTAATCGTCAATGTCCAGGAACGAATAGCCGATCATTTTCATCCATAGCTCTTCGATTTGGTGAACGATCTGAAACTGCAGTTCATCGGCGTTGCAAAACTGCGAAAAACCCTTCTGGCAAGCCAGCAGATTCTTGGTGTTCAGGTACAGTTCGTAATCAAGAGTCCCTTCGCCGTTCATGATGGAGTAAAAATATTCGCGATCCATGTTCTTATTCTCCCCAATCCACTGACGTCATCTGGCGTTTCTGCCATCTTATGTAGCCCCGCCCTTTACGGGCAGCATCTTGTTTTTACCCGTTGGCTCTGGGTTTCAATGGCCCACCGCCGCGACAATCTCCCGAAACTCCTCATCAGTTATCAGGCCGCGTTTTGCCACGCCCCGTGCCTTTACCATCTCGAGCACTTCCTTCCGCCGCTCGGCGGGAACGTCCAAATTTAGCGCGTCCGCCTTCAATGCCACGCTGTCGAGACCGCTTTTCTTTCCCAGCACGATTTCGCGTTGCGCGCTCACGATATCCGCTGAAAACGGTTCGATAGATTCCGGGATATGGAACTGGCTGGCCACCGCGCCGCTTTCGCGCACAAAAATATTGCGCCCAACTACCGGTTTCCACGCGTCCACTTCGTATCCGGCAGCGCGCGCGACGAATGCTGATACTTCGCGAATCCGGCTCAGATTCATCTCCACGGGCACGCCATAAAGGCAATGCAGCGCCATGGCCACTTCGGCGATATCCGCATTGCCGGCGCGCTCGCCCATGCCATTAATTGTCCCTTGAATCCAGGTTGCGCCACCTCGTACGGCCGCTATTGCGCAGCTTGTGGCCATACCAAAATCGTTATGACCGTGATAGTGCAGCGGGATGGATTCTCCCAGCCATTCACGTACCTGCCGCACAAGATATTCCGTGGCTTCCGGGCCGCATGCGCCAATCGTATCCACGATCACCGCTTCCTGAGCGCCAGCTTCGGCGGCGGCTTCATAGAGGGAACGCAAGTAAGCCATGTTTGCGCGCGTTGCGTCCACCGGGAAAAAAGCTACCTGAATTCCATGGCTCACCGCATAACGAACCCCTTCGCTCATTTTGCGCCGAGCCGCTTCAGGTTCCATGCCGTAGGCTTGCAGCTTTATCGGACTGGCCGGAATTTCCAGGATGGTATGTGTCACGCCCAGATCAACGAGCGCGTCTAGGTCCGCTTGTGCCGCGCGCCCAAACCCCCAGACTTCGGCGCGTAATCCCAACTGCTGAATCCGGCGAATCGCCTCGGCGTCTTCGGGAGATACGCGGGGAAATCCCGCTTCAATGCGTCCCACGCCCAATTCATCAAGCTTTACGGCAATTTCAGTTTTTTGCTCTGGCGTGAAAACCACGCCGACCGTTTGCTCGCCGTCGCGAAGGGTGGTGTCGTAAAAGCGGACTTTGGGAACTGACGCAGCCCAAGCGGAGGTTTGTTGGTTGAGAGAGCTAGTCCAAATGCCGCTCTTGGCAGGGGACGAATTCATCACGTTTACGCTGGGGTGGTTTCCTGCGAACCAAGCGCGGCCCCGTGCGCCTGTTCCCACGAAATAACGGGATTGCGAAGGACGCCAATCTTTTCTATTTCGCAATCGACAACGTCGCCAGGCTTCAAGAACCAAGCCTTAGGATCGTCGCTAAAGGCGGCCACTCCTGAGACGGTGCCGGTGGAAACCACATCGCCCGCGCTATAACCCATTGCTGAATAGTGCGCCAGAATTTCCGGGATCGTCACGGACATTTTCCTGGTATGCGATTTCTGCCGGCTCTTGCCGTTTACGCGCAACTCCATCGCCAGATTTTGAGGCTCGGGAATTTCATCAGGAGTAACAATCCAAGGTCCCAGCGGGCAGAAAGTGTCTATCCCCTTGCAGAAGCTGAATACACCCGATTTCATCTCCAGGCGCTGGATATCGCGTGCGGTAATATCGTTGAAAATCACATAACCCCCGATATAATCGGCCGCTTCCGCGGCGCTGAAATGTTTTCCGGATTTCTTCAGCACCACCGCGAGTTCCAGCTCGTAATCGAGTTCCTGGGTCAGATGACTTGGATAAATGATGGGCTCATCGGGACCGATGATGGCATCCACATTTTGAAAGAAAACAATCCACGGCAATACGGGATGCGAAAAACCGGCGCGCTGCGCTTCTTCATGGTGCTCGCGAAAATTTCCAGCAGTGTGGAAAAATTTCTTCGGTTGAATCGGCGCGCGAAGTTTTACCTCCATAAGGTCATAAACCAGCCTTTCCCCACCGGGGCCCTGCTTTGCGCCGGAGGCAGTCACGTAATCGAGGGCTTCCCTTGCAGCGTCCATGCTTTGCGTACCACTCTCAAAAAACGCACGCATGTTGCCCGGAATGTACCGCTCGGCCAGCCGGTTGGAGTTGCTCTCGTGTCTTGCGTCGCGCAAATGGAGGGAACAGGCGAAATTCAAATCCACGATGCGGTCGCCGTGAACAACCGCTCCAATACGGGTCAGTCCTGCAGAAGGTTGAAATGTAACCAGACGCATCGAAGAGGATTCCCAGTGGCAACAGGCGTTCGCCGCCACACCTTTCATATTACTTTCAGCCGTGCGAAATTGTCCAATTACTTGCGCTGTTTCGCGATTCCTATCGGAATAGATCACGCTCTGGCGGGCGAATCAGTTCACTTGCTGCACCGCCCGTGGCGCCTACATCGCACCCGCGAATCATCGCGACGGGAATTCGTTCAGCTTTGCCCATCACCAGTTCCGCTGCCGAAGCCAATTCGTCGGCCACCGCCAAGACGGAGGCCTGGAGCGTGCGCCCAAAGACATCGCGCTGGCCCCGGTAGTCTTTCAGCGGCCCAATCCCTGCCACGCCGATGGCCACGTTCACTAGCCCCTCCCGCCATGGACGGCCAAATGTATCGGAAATAATTACGCCAATGGGAACGCCGAAGGCGGCATCCAGCGCATGTTTTAGGCGGCGAGCCGAGTTGTCGGGGGCGCGCGGCAGCAATAGCGCTGTCCCAAGAGGGCAATTGGAAACATCCACGCCGGCATTCGCGCAAACCAGGCCATGGTGGGTTTCCACAATCAAGATGCCCCGCCCCTTTCGCACCACGCGGCGGGTCTCCGACAAAATCAATTCCACTAGCCGGGGATCTTTCCCCGATTCGACTGCCCAATTGCGGGCGGTAGTCGAAGGATTCACCGAATCCAGATCCACAATACGTCCTTCGGCTTTGGAAATAATCTTATGCGCGACTACAAACAAATCTCCCGCGATAGGCTTGACGGTCGTTGCTTCAATCGCCTGGCAGATCGCCATTGCAATGTCGTCGCCGGCAGCAATTTCAGGAAGGCCGGGGAGCGGGACAATTTGAATTTCAGCTGATTGCATCAAACGCATTATCCTTGTGCGGGACTATTCGAGTCTCGTCCTAATCAGGACTTCACGGCAATCGAATCTGGTGTCGTCATTTGCCCAATGACCTTGCCGACTCGCGCGCGGCTGGACTATGATTTCCCATCATGGCCCCGCATATCAAGGAATCACTGCGCCCCGTGACGCACTTTATTGGCGATGTCGCGGGGTGGCTGCTGGAACGCGTGGTGACCGGCCTCACCGCCACCGGCATCACTCCCAACATTTTTACAGCTCTGGGCTTGGCCGTTAACACCGGTGCGGCAATATTCTTCGGCCGCGGGCAGTTTCGCCCCGCCGCTGCAGCGCTTTTTCTAGCAGGATTTCTGGACATGGCCGATGGCCAGGTTGCGAGACGTACGGGGAAGGTAACCGCGTTCGGCGGGTTCTATGATTCCACGCTCGATCGCTACTCAGACCTCGCTTTATACATGGGGTTGGTAGTTTATTATACTGTTCTAGGCCGCACGTTTTATGCGGTGCTGGCCGCCATTGCGATGGCCAGCACATTCATGGTCAGTTACACACGCGCGCGGGCAGAATCGTTGATCCCGCGCTGCAAAGTCGGATTTCTGGAACGCCCGGAGCGGCTCGTTCTGCTGATTCTCGGCGGCACGTTCAACCGAATGGCGCCCGTATTGTGGGTGATCGCGGTGCTTTCGACTTTGACGGTAGTGCATCGCGTGATTTACACGCGGCAGGAAATTCATGCCGGCCGCACGCTGCCCGGCATCCAATCGCTATAGCCGCTTCTGTCCTAAATGACCGGATCAGCAGCGCACCTCATGCTTCGCGTATTGCATTCGCTGGAAGGTCTACAACCGCAGTGTTTTCTCCCAGTGGCGCCCCGATAATCCCCCGGACGCGATCCCGCAATGCTTCCACATCGCGCATGGAAAGCCCAGCAGTCTCAATGGTGTCGAAAAGATGCACCGTGACCTCGCGCGGATGCAAAATCCAGTCGCCAGTACGGAAGAATTCGTACGAGCCAACAATACTCATCGGCACGATGGGCGCTCCAAGCCTCACTGCCAATCGAAATGCCCCATTTTTGAATGACCCCATGCGGCCATTGCGGGTACGCGCGCCCTCCGCAAATACTATCAGGCTCGTGCCCCTCGCCAGTGCTTCTCCGGCAAGAAGCGACATCCGGGCCAGGCCTTCTCGTGTCAGCGGATCCGGAACCGGGATATTTCCAAATCGGCCCATCATCCAGCCGTAGACGGGAATCGTGAAGTGGGATTCCAGCTCGAATCCACGCAGGAACTGAGGGATGGCAGTATAAACTACGAAGGGATCAAAGAGATTTACGTGATTGCAAACGAAGATGGAAGTATGGTTTGGGTCGAACCCACGCGCCCGGCGTACCTTCAGCCGAACGCCCGCCAGGCGCACAATATTGCGAAAAAACCAGCGCTGCGGACGATCGTTCTTGGCCGGATCGACGACGATACCCAGCAATACTAGAAATGCGCCGACGGCGAAAAAATACGACCCGGTGGCGGCCCATAACGCCGTGGATCGAATCGTCGTCCAGGCTTGTTTCATATCAGGATGTCCAGCGCTGCGGGCAATATTTCCAGCCGCTGGCATTGAAGCTGCATGCTTTCGCCATCCAGCGTGGCGTTCACTGGCCCCTCCAAATTGAATTCAACGGTACGCACCCCCGCGCGCGAAGCCAACGCATGAGTTGTATGTGAGCCGTCGAATAGCCGCGGCAGATTGCGGAGCAAGCCCAGCCGTCCAATTGGTCCCCATCGCACATACTCGATCAACCCATCGGCTGGATTGGCATCCGGCGCGATGATCATATTTCCTCCCGTGCATCGCGTATTACAGAACGCCAGAAAGAGACAGGTGCGCCGGTCGAACTCGGCCGGTTCGTCGACGCGCAACGGAAACGCTCGGCGCTCTAGTGTCGCCACCGACCCGATGACCGCGAGCAGATATCCGATGGTGCCAAGCTCCTTGAATCGGCGATTGGCTAACGCGGCCACATCCGCGGCAAAACCGAGTGTCAGCAAATTTATGAAATAGAATTCTCCATCCGCGTGGATAAGCCGGATAACGTCGCACGAACGGCAGCGATCAAGGGCCAGCGCGTCCGCGGTTTGCTGTATCCCGCTATATTCAAAGTCCTTCAGGAATGAATTGCCTGTGCCGAGGGGGAGAAAACCCAGGGCGGGACGATCCATTTGATTCAATTGTGGAATGTAAGGAAAGAGGCCATTCACAATATCAAATGCCGTTCCGTCGCCCCCGACGGCCAGGAACTTTCTGTGCCCTCTTGCATATGCTTCGCGCACGAGTGCAGCCGCTTGGCGTGGCGCGGTGGTTGTTGCAACATCCAGCGAAAGGCCCGCCGCCTGGAGATACGCCAGCGCCCGTGGCGCACGCCGGCCGCAGCGGCCGGCCCCCGCTGCGGGATTCACCACCGCGAACACGTTTTTGTTCATAGCGGTGCCAGTGATTCTCGGGTTAGTTGCGAACGTATATCCTCGGCAAGAACGTCGCGCTTGATTTTCATGGATGCTGTACGCGGAAAATCCCGCTCCCATGCGAGATATCCACTCACCCGCTTATAGGCTGGTAGCCGCCGGTTGCTCCCTGAAGCAGTGGTCACAACAGCGTCAGTTATTTCCTGCCCGCTTTCCGGATGGAGGACAATCACCAGCTTTTCACCGGCCAATTCATGCTGCGGCCACAGATAATTCGCCGCGAATACGCAAAATTCCTTCACTGCCAGGCCTTCAAAGGCATTTTCAATATCTTCCGGGTAAATGTTCTTTCCTTCGGATGTGACGATCATGTTGCGTCTGCGTCCAAACAGTTGGAGACGTCCGTCATCATCCAATCGTCCCAGATCGCCGGTATGGAGCCAACCATTGCGAATCGTTTCAGCCGTCAATTCGGCATCGTCCAGATAGCCCGCCATCACCGTGTGGCCGCGAACAACTACCTCACCGATCTTGTCGCCATCTGGTTCAACAATTCGAAGTTGTACGCCCGGGAGGGGTTTGCCGACGGTATCTGGCCGAAACGGCAGAAAATCGCTCAGTGTTAGAGCCGTGCCTACTTCGGTGCAACCATAGCCATTGGCCACAAGAATGCCGAGATCGTAAAAAAATTGTAGAGTCGCGGGCTCCGTGAACGCGCCACCGACAAACATGCCCTCCAATTCTCCGCCAAAGGCTTTGTGTACGTCCCGCAGCAACGCGCGGCTGATTTGCGGGTGAGGCTTTCGCTGGGTCAACGCGCGGTTCAAACGAATAAGTTGATTTAGCAGGAAGCGGCGCGGCGTGGAAAGCTCCGCAAAACGCTGGTGCAGTCCGCGTTCCAGATTCTTCAGTACCAGCGGAACCACGCTGACGTGGGTAATTCGATACCGCGTGAATGCCTCGCGAATATATTCCGGCCGCAAGGTCCGCAGGTGTACTACAGCGGCCCCACAAACAAATGGTCCGATGAAGCCCACCATGAAATCTATGGCGTGGTTTGTCGGCAGGATGCTTAGGTAGCGCACCCCCGGACGAAAAGGATAGAGCTTAGTCAGCGCCATGCATTGTTCGAGATAATTGTCGTGTGTAAGAATGCAACCCTTGGGCCTCCCGCCGGTACCCGAGGAATATACAATGCAGGCTGCATCTCCCCTGCTGCGCGATACGAACTCGGTATCGCCCGAATCTTGTAAGCTCTCCCAACGCGTCGCGCCGGCGAGTTCCCCTCCAGCCGGAGCATCCGTGACGATGACATGGTCAAGCGTAATATCCGCAAAATTTGCTGCACGTGTGATGGCGCGCCACAAGTAATACTCTGCAAAGAGAGTTTTTGCTCCGGAATGGCGCAGGAGTTGAACCTGTTCCACCGGGGTCATTTTGTAATCGAGCGGGACCAGCACGCCGCCCCGAAAGAAGATCGCATAGGCTGCGATCAACCATTTCGATTGATTGGTCATCAGGATGGCCGCACGTTCGCCAGATCCGAAACCAAAAGCATTCAGTGCATGAACCACCGGACGCGTTGATTCGTCAAACTGCCGATAGGTAAGCCGGCAATTCTCGCGCTCTCGATCAGCTTCGATCAGGCATGTTTCGCGCGCCCAGTGGCTTATTGCCGCACGTAGTGCCCCGCCCAGCGATTCGTAATCCTTCAGGTTAATCATGCCTGTTGTGCTTTAGCGCGGAATTCAATCGAAGGCTGGGCCGGGAAAGTTGATGACGGTTGCAAGTTACCAGCATCAGAGACGGGCCTGAATTCGCCCAGCGAGAGTGCCAAAATCCGAAACGTCCTGCAGTTCGTAGTCGGGCAATTCAACGTGGAAATGGTTTTCAAGGCGGGTAAGCAGACTGAGCGCCTGCAGACTGTCAATGCCTAAAGTTTTGAAAAAGTCATCATTCGGCGATAGCGTTTCGCGAGCGACCTTGAACTGTTGCGCCGCCAGGGTAAGGATCTCGTCTGTAGTTTGCGCCAGAGTTCGCATCTAATTTTCCTCGTTACGGCAAATAGGGTAACGGACTGTTGCTCTCGACGAACCGACGTAGTCCCGCAGCCACAGCCGGGCTTTCAAACAACTCGCAGAAGATATCGATCTCACGGAGAAGTTCGGCGTGGGGAACAGGCTTGATAAATTTCTTGGCTGCTCGCACGGCGTTCAGGTCGAATTTGCCAACCTGAGACGCCAGAGCGTGGGCAACTCGGAGCGCTTCCCCCTCTGCGACGACTTGGCTCACTAGATCCGCCGTCTGCGCTTTGGTGGCATTGATGCTACGTCCAGTGAAAAGCATATCTCGCGCAATCCCATTACCCAGGTCGCGTTTCAGGCGTGGAATCCCTCCAAAACCGGGAATAAGACCCAAACGCAATTCCGGAAAAGCAAAACGGGCTGTACGGTCGGCGACGATCAGGTCGGCCGTGAGCGCGAGCTCAAATCCGCCGCCGAAGGCGACGCCATGAACCGCCGCCACAGTTACGAGCGGTGCATCATCAATCGCATTGAAGACCGCGTGGATGCGCACTAGGAAATTACGTACCTCGGCAATACTGTTGCCGCTCGTTCTCGGTTGTTGGTAGGCGCGCCGGTATAATTCCCGCAAATCGGCGCCCGCGCAAAAACCTGCTGGCATTACGCTATGTATAATCAGCGTGTGCATGTTCCCGGCGGACGTTCGCAATACCTCGGCGAAAGATTCCAGTTCCTCGAGGGTTTCCGACCCAATCTCATTGCACGGCCCACGATGCAGGGATAGCTCAATAACACCATTGTGCTCGCCCCACGAAATCGTTTTTCCCTCGAATGGTTCCATACGTTATTCTTAGTTCTTCCTCGCATAAATCTCGCCGATTTCAGCATAAAATCGAGCGATAATGGCATCGCGCTTGAGTTTACCATTAGCTGTCAGCAGGCCATTCGCAATGGTAAAAGGCTCTGGCAAAATGCAAAAGCTGCGAATTTGACGGTAATGAGGCAATCCTCTTCCAACCTCGGCAATGGCTGCCGACACGCTTGCCCCCGCCAATTCACCGGTTACAAGCGCGGCCAGATAGCTGCGATTATTCCCTACTATTATCACCTGCTGCGCTTCGGGCAGCCGATGGAGTAAAGCCTCTTCTATCGGGGCGGGCGCGATGTTGTGACCGGAATTCAGAATGATCAGATCCTTTAGTCGGCCGATAATTCGCCAATTTCCGTGAGCATTAACTTCGCCTTGATCGCCAGTGTGGAACCAACCGCCGCGCAACGCCTGGGCCGTTTCCTCGGGGCGGTTCCAATAGCCGGAGAAAACATTTGGCCCGCGCACTAGGATTTCATCTTCCGCGCCCAATTTCATCTCAATACGGGGGATAGCAGAGCCCACCCACCCGCACTCCACCGCATGGGGATCATCCATCGTGCAAATCGCTGTTGTCTCCGTCAGCCCATAGGCCTGAAGGACAGGAATCCCGATCATCTGAAAAACCCGCTGCGTTTCGATGGATAGTGGAGCCGATCCGCAGATTAAGGCTTTCAAGTTGGCGGCGATCGCGTTGCGGATCTTGCAAAATATAAATTTGCGGCAAATAAATAGCGCCGCTGTANNACGGCGGCTCTTCTTGCGCGCTGAAATAGCGCGGCCGCCGTTCCGCCGCGCGATGAGACTTGTTCCTCGATGCGTCGGCGCATTCGCTCGAGAAGCGCGGGGACATTCAGAAAATAGTCAGGGCTTGCTTTCCGAATCTCATCCGGCAGTCGGTTAAGATCCGTTGAGAGCAGCAGCAGACTGTCGCGCGACAGCACACTGAGTAGCAACACCCATGAAGCCGCAAAGGAGAANNCGGCCATGAGCACATTCAACCGCGCGGCGGTACATTCAAGCATATGGTTTACATTCGCGGCCGAGAGCATTACGCCCTTTGGCTCTCCCGACGTTCCCGACGTATAAATCAATGTGATTGCGCCATCATCGCAAAGCCGCCACGGCTCGCGCGGGTCCATATTCGCAACCGATGTCTCAAATGCCTCAGCCAGTAGCGACGATGCTGGTAAATCCGGCATGGTGCCCCGCAGTTTTTCCCGCAACGATTCTTCGCCACAGCAAACATGGCTGGCGCCGCTGTCGCGAATCATCACCGCCAGCTCATCCGGTTCCTGCCGGGAATACAGCGGAACGGAAATGATACCCTCCGCCAGCATCGCCATATCTATTGCGATCCAGCCAATACTATTCGCCGCGAACAGGGCGCAGCGATCTCCCGGACGCAGGCCCTGCACTCGAAGAAACTTCCTTGCCGCGCTCACTTGCGCAAGCAATTCCCCTCCTGTAACACTCGCGACGCCATTCGCGCACACTTCCTCTACTACAGGGGTAGTGCTCCTCTCCTCGAGGCGAGTCACAATTCGTTCAAGAAAGCTCATCGGGATTCCGGCTACTTCAATTCCATAAGGTTGCGGCGCTGTCTCCCGGCCCACATTCCATGGATCGTCATTAGAGAGGACAGAAGGATCGGATAACACCATCCTGCAAAGGCCGTCATGGAAGGCCGGCGCGAAAGCGCGAGACCGACCGAGATACTTCCCACCAGAACGCCGATCAGAGAGCCTACAATACTCGCCACTGTATCGAACTGCTCGCCGCAGTTGAGGTCGAGCTCCCCGCGCTTTCGCCATGGGTGCNNCAAAATGAGAGAAACGGCAATATATCCCGCGCCATAAACTGTCATCAATGTTGGTTGCTGCCCCGGTTCAATGGCTGGCACGATTTTTCCCGCCGTGTCATGAATTATCTGACTTCCTCCGCTCAGTTGATCCACTAGCAGGCTAAAGAGAAATTTTAACGAGTAGATGTAGAAGAGTACGCCGAATAACAGAGTCGAATTCAGAGTAATTGTCCAGCCGTCCTGCAATCCATAGCGTCTGAAGAAAACATATTGTTGATACCAAATGCTCATTAGCAACGCGAAGCATAAGGCAAAACTGAAGAAACCGTGCATTGCCACAAGCAGGTCATTGAAGGTGTGCGGCACCTCAAGCAAAACGATCAACAACGTCACTGCAAAGGCGAAGACCGCATCGCTGAACCCCTCCAAGCGCGTAATCTCCCTGCCGCGCCAGTGGAATTCGGGCTGCTTTTGTTTCCTTGGCTCAGACATTGCTCTTTTTTGCCGGGGGTGTCCTCAATCCAACCCGCTTGCTGGTTTGCTCTTCGCAGGGATACGATTCCATCAATTGTCGAAGCGGCGGGCTAAGCTGTGGCAGGTAATCCTCCCAGTGCAACGATCCCCGACGAAGNNCGGATAGCATTTCGAAACGATTTCTTCAAAGGCTATGCCCATTTGAGCCATCAGTCGCAGCATTTGGGTTACGGTGCACCGTATGGCGTTACGAATAGTATCTTGTTCGCGAACAAGCGTATCCAAAATCTTAACGAGTTTATTCTCCAGGGCGGACTCGTCGGACTCCAATAGCAAATGGTTCTGCCCCCGTTCGTTCATTAAATTTCGGATACGTTCGTCCATTGTAACGCCCGCGGAGGGGATGCCAGCCGACATGGAAGTTACCAGAGCGTGATAACGCGACGACACTATATAGCTGGAGCATCGCAGGATGCTCACTAGCTGATACATGTCATAGTTATCGGAGGCGAAAACCGGAATTCCGCCGAGCCGGTCGGACAAGCGACGGCACGAATCGATATCCAGGCGCTCCATGCCAATGGCAATGGGGAACGCGCGATGCTCTTGGCGGTGATGCTTGACAGCCCCGGCCAGCGCATTGATATAACGCTCGTATGCCGCGTCCACGTCACGCCCGGAACGGTGAAAATACATGGACCGGTAATGGCTGTTTTTGAATGCTCCGGTCATGAAGTACGCTGCCGCTTTGGCCACCGATGCCTTCACCGGCCACCAAAAGGGATGAATCGGGCAAATGGCCACGACTGGAGTTACGCCGTCCCAGCCATTTTCATGCAGCTTCTTCATGCCGTATTGCGGCGGCAAAGGCTCAAACGTCCACGCCGTATCGGTGCCGACTTCCGCGGGAATGCCAAGGGCACCCAGGATTTTCGCCGATTCAGAATTACGCGTAATGATGAACGACTCGCCGCAATAGCGACGGCACATCTTTTCCAGGGAGGGATCCATGTGCCCGGCTTCCGCGCCAAAACCAACCGATAGTTTATTCTGCGCCGATGCCATACCCAGGCTGCCGATCATCATGGTGGTAAGTGCGTTGGCGAATTTGCTCTTGAACATCGAGCCTTCACACGCTACTACCCCATGATGCCGAGATACTTCGCTCTTGATGAAAGGTGGAAACACATCCGGTAATCTCACTTGCCGCGCGTTGCCGAAATAGCCGCGGGTTAGTTCGAAACTCTGAGTCATCACTGAAAGGGAGATTTTGTCAGGGCCGAGTATTCGTTCAACTTGCCGTAGGATTTCGTGAACGCGCACGTCAGATCCGGTGTTCCGAGTGCCATTGTAGCCCGCAAACAACAGCTTCAATTTGTCGCCGGGTTGCCACGGTCGGCCAGCGCCCAGCATCCATTGCAGCTTTGCCGTTTCAATCAGGCCGCTGACCCAGGCTTCCAGCAGAAGGTCAGTCATGCGCCAGGACGGGGCCTCGCCACATTAGGAATGGCGGACGCATTAATAGCAACTCGCGCCGTGGGCCAAAGTTTGTAGGGATACCGAAAATTGCCTTCCCGGCTGAACTTCAGGAGGTCATAGCAATATTGGGAAAAGGGAATTGGAGCGGGCCCCATTTCGGCGATAACCCGGGCATTGTCAAAAACTGTATCCCATACTAGGTAGGGAAGAAAGACCTTAAGGAGCTTGGCGAAGCTGCCGATTTTTCCCTGCCGGTTGGCTAGCCAGTTGGATGCCGACACACTAGCCCCTTCGAGCTCCGGCATAAAAACCGGAGATCGCTCGCTGCTTGCCGCGGCCAGTGCGGTGGTGATTTCTCGAAACGTCTCCGAAGATGTTCCCGACGAAAGATGATAGATCCCATGGAGTGGCGCGTCTTTGGTGTGAAGCGTCACAATGGCATCTGCAACGTAATCAACCGGCACGATATCTATCCTGTCGCCAGGCCTGAAAGGCAAAAACGGAAGGCCCGCCAGAAATACAAAAGCGCGCACCATTTCGAACTGATTGGTCTCCGCTCGTCGGCTGTCGCCCAGGACTATGCTCGGACGGAAAATTGTACGGGGAACATCGGGAAGGAGTTCACCCAGCATGTGTTCGCAGAATTTCTTCGTTCGCGCGTAGGGATCGTAATCCGAACGATCCCATTCGATGGATCGATCTTCCTGCACCACTTCATGACTGCGCTTACCAGCTACCGCCACGGTACTCACGTGGCTGAAGCGCCGGAGTCCATGATGATCACGCGCGCGCCTGCCAAGCTGGATCACTTGCAGCGTGCCTCGCAGATTGACATTGAGGCAGGCCTTTTCGGACTTGCGATTTAGTGACGCGGCACAGTGAATGATGGAATTGGTCGAGTGAACCAACCTGTCATAGTCCGGAACCGAAAGGCCGAAATGCTCATCGGTTAAATCACCACAGAGCACGTGGATTCTAGAATTTAAATACTCGTCGAACTCATGAAAATCCATGTGTAATTGCAGGGATTGCCAGAGCCGCTCGGCACCATTTTGCATGGTGCGCGCCCGCACTAATAAAAGTAGGGGCTCGTTCGTTGTGCGTAGCAGATTGGCGGCCACGTGTGCGCCGATGTACCCAGTTGAACCAGTGAGGAATGTGCCCACAGAGTCGTGCTCAGGAACTCACTGTGGATAGGTCCCGGTGGGCGCCGGGTGGGGCAGTCTCAGGCCCGTGAGAATGAAACACGCCGCGAACTCCACGCTCGGGTAGCGGACGACCTTCAATCAGCGGATAGCTCCAACGCCTCAACGCCGGGATGTGTATATTGATCCAGTAATCCCACCAGTCCACCAAACGGGCATTGTAAGAGAAAGAATCAAGTTCCTCAGGTGGAATTGCCGCGGACAAATCCTCAATGTTGCGTGCTTCAAAAATGTGATCGTTATGCAAGATAAAGGGCTCGAAGAGCTGCACCATGCGGATTACCCGCTCCAAATCGCGTTCCCGGCGCGCCAGCGGCGTGCGAACGAATGGCAGTGGCTCCAGCGTGCGATGCAAGGCGTGAATGACGGCCTTCTGCGCGGGAGCTGAGAGGTTATCGTAACGGGCCTTGGAAACCGGGATGGCTTCGAATCGGGATCGCAGCCATTGACTCATGCCGTTCTGAGCCCGGTAGTACTTGCGATGCGCCAGGCTGGTCAGCTCAATGGAACGCCGCATGTTGCACGGATTTGTCACCGAGGTGGCCAGTTGATACACCGGCTGATGCCGGCGCTCCACCAACGCGGTGGCGATTAAGGTCATTCCTCGCGCCACAATGTCAACGGGAATCACGTCCAGCGCTTTGCGCTCGTTGGTCGGCAACTGCCGGAAATATGTGCCCAGCAGCCAGGAAAGTGAGGCGGATGTATTAATGCCTTCGTTCCATGNNAATGGTTTTTCAATGGACGACTCCACAATTGACGGCCGCACTATGGCAATGGGCAGGCCACGGCCCCGCGTGGTAAGCAATGATTCGGCCAGGCTCTTGGTGAGTGTATAAGTATTCGGCCAGCCCAACGCATTAGCCCGCCTCATGCCCGCGTCAATCAGTGATTGGCGCACCCGGCGCATACGGTTCTTGCGAATTTGGTTTTCCAGCGCCGCGCCGTGGAGGTTTTTGGCAGCCGTTTTTTTCTGGACTGCCTGACGGCGCAATTCCTCGGTGACTTTTGGTGAGAGAGATTCCGCCTCGATCTCTTCGGCCATTTTTTCCAGCGCCTGCCATTCGTGCTCTGCGCTGAACCCGGGAACTCGCAAGGGGGTGTAATTAGGCTCTGTCTGTTCGGGAATACGGCCATCGCGCGCGCCTGCTACGTAACAAGTGGAAAGATGCAGCAATGCGGCATGGTCGCAACCACGGAGAAAATCCACCAGGTTTGCCGTAGAGCACAGATTCGCCGCCACGGCATCGCGCAATTCAGGATTGAAGTCGGTGAGTCCGGAACTATTGATAATGACGTCGAGGGTGCGACCCAGTTTCGGCGCAACGTCAGGAGCCAGGCCAAGATCTGGCCTGGTCAGATCGCCTTCTACCACTTCGACATGCGCGGTCAAGAAGTCTTCCAGGTTGTTCCCATATTTTTCCGCCAGAACATCGAACGCTGGCGATTCTTCAATAATCCGCCGGAAACGGTCCACCGAAGTATGCGCCCTATTCCGGCGAACGAGCAGGTAGATGCGGCCGATTTCCGGAAGGTCCTGCAAAATGTGACCCAGCCATACTTTTCCGATAAATCCGGTGGCCCCGATCAATAGGACGGTTTTCCCGCGCAGCGTATTTCGCACGGAAAACGGGCCCCGTTCTTCTCTGGAAATGAGCACGCCGGCCCTCGCGGGCCCTAGGGGAGGTGAAATTCGGCGCGCCGGATGGATTGCGTTCACTAGTACTTCCTTGCTGGAAAATCCCAGGCTTCGCACCAGACGTTTGCCGCTCACTCGCCCGTCGCTATTTTCTCCCACGATACGCGCTAGCGGCCCACGAGGGCGCACCACGGGATCCATTAAGCGGCCAGTTGCCAGCCCATCACGAAATTCCAGATGATTGCAAAGCAGCTCCTTCACCGCAAGATGATTCGCCAGCGGCCTAATAATATGATCCAAGCCGTGACTAACCAGCACCATTCGGCTGCCGTCATCGCGCAGTTCGCCGAGCAGCCGCACGGCTGCCGGATTCAGTGACGGTTTGAGCGTGTATTCAAAATATTCCTCACCCAGCAGGTCTAAACGATCGCGGCTCACGCCTCGCAGCACGGTGTGCAATACGCGGGTTGCGAAAACTCGATTGGCCAGATATAGAAACGGCCGACCCACTGCCATTGCGGCCATTAACCCGCGTCGGGTCCAGCGCTCCAGAAAACTCTGCGCGTTCCAGGTAAAAAATCCCACGGAACTTACCGCGGTCAGTTGGATAAGACTGCCTTCCGCTCGCCAGAAAACAAGGGGCGTAGCGAGGTTGCAGCGGTTTTCCGCTGTTATGCTTGCCCCACTCATTTCGAAAGGCAACTGCCCTGCGGGAGTCGTAATTGTATTTGAGGCCATTTGGATACGAGATCTTTCGGAAGAGAAGAAGGTAGCATTGCACGCCAAACTGAATCAAGAACTGCTGAGACGGATGGCACGGTCTCAGACATCGCGCCAGTCGCCACGGCTAAGCGAGCGCCAAAGTATATTTCAGAATACCCATGGCAGTCGGCGAAAGAGGCCCGCGCCTCTATATCTTCCTGCCGGTTCGTCTTTCCCATGCCTCTTGCTCCCGTTTCCCCCAATGCGCAATCACAATGATGTTGCCATCGTGGTCGGAAAGGTTGATCTCACCGCTGGGCATATATTCCGGGTACTTGATGGGCGGCACTTTCACGCTCCCGGCCAGTAGTTGTTCTCGCAGGCCAGCCAGATCGGGGGTATACATGACCAGCATCACTGGATGCGCGCTGGCATTTACAGGCTCCTCCGCCCGCAAGAACATCACCGCGCCGCCTTCACAATGCATTCGCGCCCATCCCAGAGGTTGGCACCGATCCGTGTCCACTGTCTCAAATCCCAGTAATTCGTAAAACCGAATTGACCTCTCGATATCCGCCACATGCATCATAGGGGTCGAATATCCGGCCTTGACGTTCATAAATTCCGCCCGGCCTGCTTCCTGAATTTCTCTCCGCCACAGACGTTTTCACGCAGCTATTCAGATCAATATAGCTCTTGATGGCCAGCGCGGACCCTAGCTCCGTTGCCCGTTGTCGGCGCCGCTCACGCGCGGGTTGGTCTCCGCCCCGCCCATGATGGAATCCCGTGTAATCGTGCCCACCCACTGGCTGCCGTGCATTACCGGCATCAAACTGATGCCTTCCCCCTGCATGCGCTTCAATACAGCCACCGCGGGTTCCGAAGGCGAGGCCCAATGAATTCGTCCCCAGGGCTGCATCACTGCCTGAACGGATGTCATACCCCATTCACTTCGTGGTATCTGCTGGACGGCATGTAGGGAGACCACTCCAGCGATTTGGCCAGACACGGATACATTGTGGAAACGCCGTCCCGTACGTACTACCTCCTGCGCATATTCCTCCAGGGTCATTCCGCCCGAAATCACCGGCACGTCTGTAATCATGACGTCGGATGCCCGCAATCCTTCCAGCGAGCCGCACATGTTGATATGTGTCAAGCTTTCGCGCGCGGCACTCAGGAGGAACCAGCCGATAAATGCCAGCCAAATCCCGCCGACTGGATCACCGCGCACCGCCTGGACGATGCCCCATGCGATCATTGCATACGATACCCACTGACCCGCATGTGCCGCTAGTGTTGTCGCCCGATTGAAATCTCCTGTGATGCCCCAGGCGATGGACCGGAAGATTCGTCCCCCATCCAGGGGGAATCCGGGGGCAAGGTTAAAGGCGGCAAGGATGAAATTCATCTCCGCCAGCCAGCCAAAGAGGGAACCGGCCATTTCAGAGCTGATCGTCAATCGCGAAGCCGCGAAGAACAACCCAGCCAACAGAAAACTCGTCACCGGCCCGGCAAGTGCAATAACAAACTCCTGCTTGGCGTTTTCAGGCTCGCGGCCGATTTCAGACAGGCCACCGAATACGAATAGCGTGATGGAATTCACCGGCAGCCGGCAGCGCAGCGCCACCATGCTGTGTCCCAATTCGTGTACCAGCACGGAAACGAAGAAAAGCACGCTCGCCAGAATTCCCAGTGTCCAGTGCTGCATGGGGCGCCATGCGGGATGCTGCGCGGTGAATTGCGTCGCCAGGGAATACGAAATGAGGGCGAAGATAATAAACCAGCTTGAATGCAAATAAACCGAGATACCCAAAATCCGCCCGATACGATAACGCGACCCTGAGCTTGCCAAAGACACAATTTTCTCCTTCGCGGATTATAGCGAACGTCAAGCCCCCGCGCCTGAAATTCGGTCGTNNCCAATTGGGCATGGCTCCTGACATTACTTTCTGCTCTAACCGTGATCTGCGCATCTTTAGTCTATTGCTGGCAAAGTTGGCGTACGCATGGGAAAATGCATATGCAATGACGCATTCCCCGCTACGTTACGTTCGCCTGGCCGCCGCGCGTCCCATAGCACGGCCAACAATATGACCAAGGAAATGTTCGCGGGATTGGAGTGGACCGCGACGGCTCTCGCTGTGGGCACGCTAGTATGGGGTGCCGCCGCGCCGCGCTCCCAGCTCTTTGGACCCACGATACGCCGCCTCAACGCACGCGGGGGGATCGCCTTGACCTTCGATGATGGTCCAAATCCAGCGATCACACCGCATCTGCTGAAGTTGCTGGACCGGTATAATGCGCGCGCAACGTTTTTCTTGATCGGCGCCCACGTCAGGGCCTGTCCCGAGCTGGCCGCTGAGATCGCCAACCGCGGGCACTCTGTCGGTAATCACACTGATTCGCATCCTAATTTGATTTGGAAGACGCCCACCTTCATTCGGCGCGAATTGCTCGCTTGTCGCGAAGCAATCGCTTCAGCCACGGGTAACCCCCCGCTATGGATGCGTCCGCCCTTCGGCTTTCGTGGGCCGCAATTAGCCGCCATCGTTCGCGAGAGCGGCCATCAGGCGGTGGTTATGTGGAGCCGCCTAGCCTGGGACTGGAAAGCGCAGAATAAGGCCCCCGTAATTGAACGCTTGCGTCGCGTAACTAATGGCGATATCGTCCTGCTGCACGATGGCGATCATTTGGAATTGCGCGGCCGGCGGATGCATACCGTCGAAGCCTTGCAATATTGGCTGCCTCGCTGGAAAGATGCCGGCCATTCATTCGTCACCATGGATAGGGCCGCGCCCGGCAGTATGAAACCATAGCGTCTCAAAGATAAAGGGGTCTTGCTCTATGGATGACCGCAGATTTTATGACGAAAAACCAGAAACGAAAAACCTTACCTTAGTTTGTCCCCATTGCCGCGAGGAAGGTAGCCATCCTGTTCGCTGGATTGTGCGCACTAAGAAAACCGCGTTGCCTCCCGGTGCAAATGACGACGACCGCCAGCGCTTCGCGAAGGCTCGTTCCTACATGGTGCGCGTGGATGACATGACCGCTTGCCGCAACATCCGTTGCCGCAAGCGCTTCGATATTACCGGCCAGACTGTCGTTTTGTTCTGACCCGCCTGAACCCGCTTGCGAACATGTCAGGCGATCCTCCTGTGAAGTCAAGCGGTACAAAATATTCTAGAGTTCAGGATACATCTCGAAGAATGCTTCTACGGACTGTCGCAAGGTGGCTTCGATTTGTTCGCGCCCGCCTTCAATCAGGTGCATGGTCACGTGCGATGTTCGACCATCTCTTAGTTTTACCGTAGCTTCCCCCACCTCCGCGAGGTCATCCGCCGGAAAGAGTCTCATGCCATAAACGAGTGCCAATTGAGCCATATTTTTCCCCCACAGTTCTTAAGTCACGCTCAGCGTATGCGCCGTCGCAGTCCCCGTCAAACTCTATTCATAATTTCACGCCAGAGCTGCGATAAGATTGTTCTCGTGAAAAGAGCTGCCAGTATTATCCCTTTGGTTTTGTGCGTTGTTCTTGCGTCCGGCAGTCGTTCTGTATTTTCAGCTGCTTCGGCCCAGAACCCCGCTTCGATTGAAGCTCAACAGATATTCAGAGTAACTGCTACGGGGCCGCGACGTGTGAATCTGCCAACCAGCAAGCAATTGATCCCGCCCGCGCCTGGTAATCCCCAGTCCACCAATAGCTTTCCGGCTGCCTTGGCTATTAGCCGGGACGGGCGTTATGCCGTGGCATTGGACCAAGGCTTTGGCACGCTTGAATCCGCTGGGTACCAATCGCTCGCCGTTGTCGACTTGCGAAATGGAGACGTCAGCGATTTTCCCGAATCGCGTCTTCCTCATGGGGCGCACCAAAGCTACTTTATTGGCCTGCAATTCAGCCTGGATGGCCGCCAAATCTATGCTGCGGTTGGATCGATTACTGATCCGGAAGGAACACAGTCCAATGATACTGGTAACGGCATCGCTGTCTATTCCTTTGTTCCAGGTGCCATCGCGTTCCAGAAATTCTTGAAGATTCCACTTCCCTCGCTTCCTACCGGTAGGATTGCCGCACCACTCAATCACGATCTCGCCTCCAACCGGTTGATCCCGTATCCCGCGGGCCTGGCGGTATTCCGATCCCATGGGCGCGAACGTGTGCTGATCGCCGGCAATCTTTCCGATGACGCCATGGTAATGGACGCAGCCACGGGGCAGGAACTGAAGCGATTTGACCTTAGCACCCAGAAAATTATTCCCGGATCCTATCCTTACGGGGTGGCTGTCGATCGCACCGGGCAGCGAGCCTGGGTGAGTTTGTGGAACGCATCTGAGGTGGCCGAGCTGGATTTGGATGCCGGGCGTGTGGTTCGCTTGATCCCTGTGCGGCAGCCTTCTTCACCCGTAAAGTCCGGTTCGCATCCGGCTGCGTTATTACTATCCCCCGATGATAGCCGCCTGTTTGTCGCGCTTGCTAATACGGATGAAGTTGCCGAAATAGATGCCTCGGCGGGAATCGTGCGGAAGTTTTACTCAACGGCGCTTCCATACGAAGCATTTCGCGGAGCGCAGCCCGTGGCCCTCGCGCTGGATGCCGCGAAAAACCGGCTGTATGTCGCCGACGCGGGCGCCGATGCGATCGCGGTGCTTGACGTCTCACCATCCAACTCGCAGAAGGCTGCGCCGGAGCGTTGGGCGCCGCGCCCTATCGGTTTCATCCCTACCGAATGGTATCCCTCCGCGCTCAACATATCGGGCGAGAATCTACTGGTAGCCACAGCCAAGGGACGTGGTGTGGGTCCTAACGGCGAAGCCACTGGCGCTCCGTTTCGCGGTAACGGGGAATCCCGGGCAACCAGCAATTCGCGGCAGCAGAATCTGTCGCTGCCTCTCCATCCATCTCAGCCACAGTTTCGGTATATCCTCACGCTGGTCCACGGATCGATCGCCAGCATTCCCTTGAGGGACGTTTCTCGCAAACTGCCGGATTGGTCGCGACAGATTGCGAAAAGCAATCTCACTGCAGCAAATGAT
>PKXT01000307.1:267-3183 GCA_003133505.1 Acidobacteriota bacterium | reverse complement strand
ATGAGGAAATATCGCGCTCGATTTGCTGGGGCCTGATGCAAGTGATGGGCCAGGTCGCGCGTGAAGTCGGTTTTCACGGCACTTTCCTCTCGGAGCTCTGCGATCCGGAAACAGGCCTCGAATGGGGCTGCACGGTGCTGGTCAAGAAACTGGCACAGGCCGACAGCGATGCCGCGAAAGGCCTCCAGCTTTGGCACGGCGGCGCGAATTTGCAATACGCCTCGCAGGTGATGGCCCGTACCAGCCAGTATCAAACCTCATGACGCTCCTAACAATGTCCGGACAAGACCAACGCTTCGTAAAAATTCCTTCCCTCTTCTTCATCCCGAAGGGTGTTTTTCGGCGTTCCCGCCCTTCATAGCCTGCCGGCGGCCTCTGGTCGCTTCATCTCTTGCTTATCCAACACATCGTGCAACGACATGGATATCCTTATAATACGACAAATAAATACCGCAATACGATAAATAGTTCTTGACAGCTATTTGCACCGCGGGTAAAGTGGGTCCAATTTTGGCGCCACAACGCCGAGATCGTTGTTAACTTTAATTTTGGGGTCTGTCCAATCTTCACGTTGACACCCTCCTGGAGGCGTTTCGTATGAAGAAGAAGGATTCACGTGTGTCCACACCAGCTCAGAACGAGAAGGAAGATACCGCGAAACAGGGTTCATCCCGGCGCGCATTTTTCGGCCAACTGGGCGGCGCCGCGGCTGCCACGATAGCTGCCAGCGCATTTGTCGGGCCCCTGGCAAAGACAGCCCAGGCTGACACAAACGTTGCTGGTTCCATATTTGGCGTCGGCCGCGCGAATCAGGCGGAGAACGTCCGCACGGTTGCTGCCCAGAACGAGAGAGCCGTACCTATCCCACCGCACACAACCANNCCTCCTTCAGGATCGCTACTGCGTTGTGGATCCGGCTGCCTGGGCTAGCTTTCAGACGGCCATTAATTCCGGCCTCTGGTCTGACTGGCAGAACATCATTCTCGGGGGCACCCGTTCGGAGAACGGCCCGATGGGTGCGTATTTCTTCACCCAGATTGGGACAGACAGTGGGCAGTTCGGGAATGCTCCTTCCCCCCGCAATCAGCAAGGTCAAATCGTGGTCCCTCCGTTCGCACAAATCACCAGTGCGGACTACGGGACGCAATTGATCGAAATGTACTGGGCCGCGCTGTGCCGCGATGTGGCTTTCACCGACTATCCCACGAATTCCACGGCCATTGCGGCGGCGGCGGAGCTTTCAGGCCAGGCGACCTACAGGGGCCCCCGAGATCCAATCACCGGGCAGGTAACGCCGGAGTTGCTTTTCCGTGGCGGTTTCCCGGGCGAGACCATTGGGCCGTACGTCTCGCAACTATGGATTACGCCCACCTCCTTCGGCCAGCAGGCGGTTTCGCAGCAGTACACCACCTACCTGCCTAATATTGACTACATGACCGACCTCACCACCTGGTTTGACGTCCAGAATGGCATCCCAACCGGACTGTCAAACCAAAATGACCCCACCCTGCGCTACCTGCATGACGGGCGGGGTTTCGCGGCATTCACCCACCTTGATTTTCCCTCTCAGGAGTGGATCAACGCCTTGCTGGTGCTGAGCAGCATTGGTGCGCCTTTGAACCCCGGCAACCCCTATCTCAGCTCCCGGACCCAGAACGGCTTCTGCACCTTCGGTGGCCCTGACATGATGGCTTGGATTGGGGGAATTAGCGCCCACGCCTTGGATGTGGTGTGGTACCAAAAGTGGTTGGTCCACCTCACTCACCGCCCCGAGGCCGGGGGCGGGGTGGCACAGTTGCTCCTAACTGGCCAGCAAAACACCGTCGACGCCAGGTTGAACCGCAACGTTCTGAATTCACAAGGCATTGCGCAGACCTTCAGCAAGTACGGCACCTACCTGGTTCCGCAGGCCTTCCCCGAAGGCTCGCCGGCTCACCCATCCTACCCGACGGGTCACGGCACGGCAGGCGGCGCGTGCGCTACATTGCTGAAGTTCATGTTCGATGAATCCTTCGTCATCCCCCACCCCTTGGTGCCCTCCGACGACGGCCTTTCCCTCCAGCCCTACACAGGGTCGGGTGCGGGCCAGATCACTGTCGGCGGCGAAATCAACAAGCTTGCCCACAACGTTAGCTTCGGTCACGGCATCCACGCCGGCATCCACTGGCGCAGTGATACCGACCAATCTCATATCCTCGGCGAGACCTATGCGATCAGCGTCCTCCAGGATTATGCCAAGAGCTACGCCGAACCGTTCACCATCGGGTTCACAAAATTCGATGGCACCACAGCGACTATTTCGAACCAGTAACCATTAGCTCCCGCAAGCGGGGCGGCTCATTTCACCGGCCGCCCCACTTTACGCCGCGTCGCGCTGGCGGAAGCCGCGATCGTCGGCAGGGAAAAGGGTACCGTCAGAGCGGGATCGCGGGCCTTCGAATCCTGATATCCATGGCCGGCTGATCCGGAAAAAAGACCGGCAAGGAAGTGGCACCGTGGCGCTCCACGGGCTGCCGGCTCCGCGACATCATGTGTCCATCTGGGCCAGGTTCTGGCACACCTGTCCCTCGCCAGAATTCCGTCCGCCTTGAAATCAGTCGGTTAGCCCAAGCCCTCAAACCATTATTTGACATTGACTGCCGGGCTGGAAACATTGGATTCAATCTGCGAGGTGATCCCGGTCAGGTCAGGAGTGAGATGGTCACGGCCGGGGCCTGCAGGAGGATCGAAACCGTGTTGCTGTCCCCATTGGCAACGGCCAGGTCCAGGCGGCCATCTCCGTTGAGATCACCCACCGCTAGGGAAAAGGGCGCGTCACCCGTGGCGGGAGACGAAGCCAGGGCAAAGTTACCCCTGCCATCCCCCAGAAGGATGGAGACCGTGTCGCTCCCGGAATTGGCAACCGCCAAGTCCAGC
>PKXT01000307.1:0-222 GCA_003133505.1 Acidobacteriota bacterium | reverse complement strand
CCATCCCCATTGAAATCGCCCATGGCTATGGAGAAGGGGAAAGTACCCGTCACAGGAGACGAGCCCAGTCTAAAACCAACCGCGAGGGCGGAGCCGGTGATGGACAAGAATGCGACGTTCGACATGCCGCCACCGGGCATTGAATTGACGACGGTGACGGACGCCGTGCCAACTGCTGCAATATCGGCTGCGGAAATGGCTGCCGTAAGCTGGGAGCCATCG
>PKXT01000248.1 GCA_003133505.1 Acidobacteriota bacterium | reverse complement strand
AGGATTTGTATCATCGCTTGAACGTGATTTCGATGGTTCTTCCCCCGTTGCGCGATCGCAAAGAGGATATTCCCCTGATGGTGGAGGCCTTCGCCGAGCGGATAAGCCGCGAAAATGGCAAGCCGCCGCGCCATTTCACTCCCGCCGCGCTGAAGCTGCTGATGGATNNGCCGACGCGCTGAAGCTGCTGATGGATTACGACTGGCCGGGCAACGTTCGCGAACTCGAAAACGTGGTTGAGCGCGCAGTGGTCCTTTCCACCCAGCCGTCGCTGGGCGCCGACTTGCTTCCCGAAAACGTCCAGACCCGTGAAATCGTGCGCGGTGTCCGGCTGGAGCTTTCCGAGTTTCTGCCCGGTGGTTCGGGAGGCCCATTGAATTCAGGTGGCGCCGGTTCCCACGCTCTGTTTGCCATTATGGAGCAGGTCGAACGCCGCTTGATTCTCGATATGCTTGAGCGCACGTCCTGGAACCAAACCGAAGCCGCCGAGCGCTTTCAGCTTCCCCTTTCCACCCTGAATCAAAAGATTAAGCGTCTCGGCATCGAAATTCGCCGCCGCCCCCCGCGTCCCACGCCCGTCGGGTCTGCCGCTGTGCCCGCTTCACCTCTATCCCATACGCTGCCGCCCTTATCACCCACGCCCGCAAAGTCGCTGCCGCTATCACCTGCGCCTGGCGTCGCGCCGCCGCCCACGCCATTAACACCCTCTTCCGTGCTTGCATCTGATCCGGCCGATTTCCCCGTTTCGAAATAGCCCTCGCCTTTGCAGTCGCGCACGTCATCCTGAGGCCTCCAAGCCGAGGGACCTCTCTGGGAATGCCAATCTCCCGATTGGCGGGCTGCGCGATGTCGAGCGATGCCCTGAACGCGCCCCGTGCCTTTATCGCGTCGCCTTTACGGGGGGCATCTTTCTTCTCGCAGTGTGTGGAGCGCAGCGGCTTGCCGCCGCGCTCCCGGGTTGCGTTGTCATCCTGAACGCAGTGAAGGACCCCTGTATTTGTTTTTGCCTCTCCAACTAACAACCAGCAACCAGCAACCAGCAACTAACAACCAGCAACNNGCAGTGAAGGATCTGCATTTGGCTTTCCTGGACGGCCGGGCTTTCGCGTCTCTTGCGTCCTGGCGTTGTTCACCGGGAAGTTCCGGCCGTTCTCCGATTGCCTCATGCAGCGCTGGGCCTTAGCGCCCTTGGCGGCCGACGCCTTCCACGTGGACGACGCCCCTGCGCGTCGTGGTGTTGCTCTCATGTAGCCCCGCTTCTTGCGGGCGGCATTCCTTTGGTTCCTGGTCGCTGTCCTGGGAATCTGCTTCTCGCTTGGTTAGTTTGCCCTGAGGATTTTGTCAGCCACCGCGCTTGCCACAACACAGATTTCCTTGAACACTCTCGCCTCATAGAGTGATCTTGCTCCGGAAGGGCATATTGAATCGAGGTGTCTAGTGGTGTTTTCCATCCAGTTCCACTCGCGAGAGATCGTGTATCGCNNCGAGAATATTGTTTAGGCGGGGCGCGCCGCCCGGCATTTCGAGCGTAGCCCGCGGCGCCAGACCAAATGCGCTCACTCCCGCAATGTATGCGAGATGGAGATCCTGAAAATCCTGATCGTAGGGGATATGGAGAAAAACGTCAGCGGGAGGCTCTTGCAGTCTTGGTGCGCGCCTGCTTCTTTCCCCACGAAGAATTGGAAGCCTTAAACCTTGATGAACCGTGGTGAGCCACTTGCTTGTGGCCACTGCCATTCACCATTTTAATGAGTTCTTCAGCGCGAGACGGGGAAACGCCCAAAATACGCGCCGTCTCCGCGGCTGTGGCGAACTTGGTCCGTATGGTGGCTGCTTTGCTCATTGCCATCTATTCGAATCTTACTTCGTTGTCATCGCGCTTTCAATGCCTCAACACCTCTGCAAGGCGTCCGGGCAAGGCCGGGAGGGCTCCACAGGGATAGGAGATTACCCCGCGCTGGCCGGTGGTTTCCACCCATAGGGCAGCAGCGCGGTGCTTAAATCGAGGCCGCTGAGGTCCACGCCGTCCAAATTCGTCTCGCGAAAAACAGTGGACGTCACCGTAGCGCCCCGCAAATCGGCTCCTAGCAGAATCACATTGCGGCAATTGGTGACCGAGAGATCGGCGCGGCACAAAATCGCGCCGGTTAAGTCCGAGCCAAAAAGCTCCACGCCGCTGATTTTTGCTTCGGTAAGGTCCGCCCCCGGCAAATGCGCTTCGGTCATGTCCGAATGACGCAAGTCGGCGCCCCTCAAATGCGTCCGCTCCAGGTCGGCCAGGTTGAGCTTGGATTCCACCAGGTTGGCCCCGTCGAGAACGGCATCGTGAAGAATAGCGCCCGTCAAAATTGCCCGATGCAAATCGGCTCGCGAGAGATCCGCTCCGGCAAGATCGGCGCGAACGCCGCCTTCCTGCCCGCGAATAAATTGCCCATGAGCGACCAGAATGTCGCTCAGCTTGCGGCCGTTATGCTTGATCCGGCTGGGGGAGCGCAGTCCCGCACTCTTACCCAAAAATTTCAGTATGCTCATTTTCAGTTGGTTTCAGTCTGCTGCGTTTTCCAATCGTGTATTTCAATTGGCGTGCCTAATTGTATCGGAAAGCGCCACCGCCCGCACCAACCCGTGCCTGCACAGCGGGATTAAGTTTCTAATGACGCCCACGGGGTATGCACCGTTCAAAAAATCTCGCGGGGAGGGGACTGTTCAAAATTGAACAGACGCGGTTATTTAGCGGGGCAACAATGGCGCATTATTTTCATAACCCGGAGGCTGTCGATCCCTACTATCACCCCTGACGGCCTCCGGACTCCTTTCGGTGGTGTTACGGCTTGCATGCTGTCGATCCCGGAGTTTTTCAAGCCATCTCCGACTCACCAGCAGCGGCATTTAGCCGCCGCGATCATTTCCATATTGTCTCCTTTTTTTCGCCTTTGACCCTTCATTTTCCGCCCCCGTTGACACTCTCGCTCCGCTGCTGAATAATCGCCGCATGATCGGTTTTCTGCGCGGCCGCCTGATCGAGAAAAAGCCCACCCAGGTGCTGGTGGACGTGAACGGTGTCGGCTACCAGGTGCAGGTTCCGCTTTCCACCTATGCTTCGCTGAGCGCGGCCGGGTCTGAAGNNTCTGAAGCCGAGCTTCTGATTCATACCCACGTTCGCGAAGACCAAATCAGCCTGTTCGGTTTTCAAACCGCGCGCGAGAAGCAATCCTTTGAACTTCTTATTTCCGCTTCGGGCGTGGGTCCCAATCTCGCGCTGCGAATTCTTTCCGGTCTGAGTCCCGACGAACTGCTTCCCGCCATCCGCAAAGGGGATCTTGCCCAACTTACGCGTGTTCCCGGCGTGGGACGAAAGATTGCCGAGCGCATGGTGGTCGAGTTGCGCGACAAAATCGCTTTGATTGAACCCGAAGAACAGACATCCGCGCGGGCCAAGCCGCCCACCGAGGAAGATGTAATCTCTGCGCTGTTGAATCTGGGCTACGACCGCCGCGTCGCCGAGCAAGTTGTTGAACGCGGGAGAAGCGTGGGAAGTGATTTTGATTCGCTCTTTCGCGCGGCGCTCAAGCAACTCGGAACGTCATCTTCCGGTTCGGAAGGACGGGGTATCCGCCGATGACCGCGCCCAAACGCATTGTATCCGGCCAGTCGCTCGAAGAAGATTCGCGGGTCGAAGCGACCGTTCGCCCGCAACGCCTCTCGGAATTTATCGGCCAGGATCGCTTAAAGGAAAATTTGTCGATCGCCGTCGAAGCCGCTCGAACCCGCGGCGATGCCCTCGATCATGTATTGGTATATGGCCCGCCGGGCTTGGGCAAGACCACGCTGGCGCAAATCCTGGCCAATGAAATGGGCGCTAACATTCGCATCAGTTCCGGGCCGCTTCTGGAACGCAAAGGCGATCTGACCGCGCTGCTGACCG
>PKXT01000355.1:2799-4705 GCA_003133505.1 Acidobacteriota bacterium | reverse complement strand
GACGACTGGATGCGTTTGCTGTATTCGCGCTACGCGTTACCCAAACCGGGGTTCGAGCCAACGGACGCCGTAAAGGCAGTTACGGAAATTTCCGGGACGAATATGAGCGATTTCTTCCAGCGCTACATCAGCGGGAAAGAGCCGCTGCCCTACGACGAATATTTCGCATACGCGGGTATTGCGGTGACTAAAGAAGCGCAGACTTCAAAACCGTGGCTGGGCATTGCACAGAAGTTGAACGACGGCGGGCAGATGGCCATTGATCAGGTAATTCCTGGAAGCCCCGCTGAAATCGCTGGCTTGAGCAAAGGCGACATCGTCGCCGCCGTGGATGGCCGTTTGGTAGATGACGACAATGACCTCAGCGGGATGATGAGTGCGAAAAAGCCCGGAGATATTGTGCGCGTAGCCGTCTGGCGCGATGGCGAGCTGCGGGAATTCGACGCCACGCTCCGCCCCAATCCCTATTTTACCTATTCGCTAAAGCCCATGCCCAATCCCACTCCCGAGCAACAGGCCATCTACAAATCCTGGCTAGGATTGAAGTAACTGCAAGGTGGATGGCGTAATTCGGTCGCACCAAGGGAGTCTAGGAGCCTGTCCGAGAATTCCGTTTGAGCAGTGTTGNNNNCTTGCTTGTGCCTCCGAGCCTGCGCGAATGGCTGCCCGATGATCACCTGGCCTATTTCGTTTCCGACCTAGTGGACCAGATGGATTTGTCGCTGATCGAGGCGGTCTATGAGGGCCAAGACCGCGGCCAGCCGCCTTATCATCCGCGCATGATGACCAAGATTCTGGTCTATGGAAATTGCGTGGGAGTATTCTGGTCGCGCCGAATCCAGAAGGGCCTGGTGGAAGACGTTGCTTTTCGGGTGCTGGGGGCGGGCAACCAGCCGGATTTCCGCACCATTTCGGATTTTCGGAAGGTGCACCTGGAGGCGATCGAGGAGATGTTCGGGCAGGTGCTGCGAGTGGCCCTAGAGATGGGGGCGATGAAGCTGGGCCGCGTGGCNNCCGAAGCAGCCGATGCGGAAGACGATCCACATCCCCAAGGAACCGTCAGATTTAATATCGGCTCCGGCAGGCAAGATGCAACGCTATGTCCACGGCATAGCTAATTTTACAACCTCAACACTGCCCATTGGCAACGCCAGAATTACGGCCTACTATTTGGGCGACCGGACGTTTAATCCATATAGCTCCATCCCATTGATCCAGGTAGTAAACCAATAGAAAATGAAAGGCCCGCGAACTGAAATCGCGGGCCGAAAAATCGAAATTGTGGGGCTGTTGGACGAGCTAACCGACCGTTTAGGGCTTGATGTCTTTCTCAGGCACGGGAACCTTGGGCATGTCGTCCATTTGGGTTTCGCGGGCCTTCTTTTCCTTCTTGGCCTTGACCTTCATCTCCGAACCGATAAATTCCAGTACGGCCAGTTCGGCGCCATCGCCGAGGCGAAATCCAATGTGGACGATGCGAGTGTAACCGCCGTTTCGGTCGGCAAAGCGGGGAGCGAGCTGTGCGAAAAGCTTCTTGGTAGCTTCGGGCGTCTGAAGAAACGCCGCCGCCTGGCGCCTGGCATGCAAAGTATCGCGCTTGCCGAGAGTAATCATACGCTCGGCAATCGGCTTGGTGGCTTTGGCGCGGCGAATGGTGGTGGAGATGCGCTCGTGCAGAACCAGATTGGTCACCAGGTTGCGCAGCACCGCGCGGCGATGGGCCGGCTGCTTTCCGAGTTTTGAGCCTGAAACAAGATGTCGCATGAGTCCCTTTCTCCATGCCCGGCACGCACGCCGGGTGTTTCTACCGTGCCGTTATACCGCTTCGGAGGCATCCTCCGCCTCGGTATCCGCCGTATCTTCCTCCATGGCTGGAGGAAGAATGATTTGGCTGCTCATGGGCGGC
>PKXT01000355.1:2215-2761 GCA_003133505.1 Acidobacteriota bacterium | reverse complement strand
TCAGGCAGTTGTAGGAGCGCACCGAAAGTTCCATTTCGTCCACGGAACGCTCCAGATATTCAAGGCGTGGATCGCTGTAACGATCTCCCATCATCTCGGGCATGTCCGGAGCTTCTTCAAAATTGATGAAGACGGTCATGTGATCTTTAATCAGTTTCGCGGCCAGGCCAATGGAATCATGCGGCGTTACCGCGCCATTGGTCCACACCTGGATGGTAAGCTTTTCATAGTCGGTCATCTGACCCAGGCGGGCCGATTCCACCGCGTAATTTACNNTTCATAGTTGCGGTCGGCGGAGACATAGCCGCGGCCATTCTTCACCCGCATCTCGATCTGCAGACGGCCGCCTTCGCTGACTGTGGCGATGTAAATGTTCTTGTCCAAAACCTCCACATCGCCGTCGGCTTCCAGATTGGCGGAAGTGACCGGGCCGGATGAATCCACATTGATGGTAACGGTCTTGGACTGATCCGAATTCAACTTTAGCGGCACCTGCTTGAGGTTCAGAATAATGTCGGTGGCGTCCTCAACCACGCCGGGAATCGA
>PKXT01000355.1:0-2192 GCA_003133505.1 Acidobacteriota bacterium | reverse complement strand
GGTTTCTGAAATCCCTTCCACATTTACGTTTCCTCCTCACCCGCGGGTTAGCGGCCAGGCGGCCGCCGTCGATGCTGATTGCGGGCTACTTCGAATAAAGTTCGACGATAAGCTGTTCGTTCATGGGCGGCGTCTGGACGTTTTCACGCTTGGGCATGGCCAGTACGCGCGCGCGCAGATTCTCCCGGTCGATTTCGAGCCAGTTGGCCGCGCCCTGGCTTTGCGACAGGCTGCGCGCCTCAAGCACCATCGCGTTCTGATGCATGTCGTCCTTCAGGACAATTTCCTCGCCGACAGTCACCAGATAGCTGGGAATGTTGACCTTCTTTCCGTTGATGCGCACATGTCCGTGAAGAACCAGTTGCCGTGCCTGGGCCCGAGAACTGGCGATTCCGGCGCGATAGACCACGTTATCCAGCCGCCGTTCGAGAAGCACCAGCAGGTTGGAACCGGTTGGCCCCTTCCCACGCTCGGCCTTCTCAAAATAATTACGGAACTGCTTCTCCAGCAATCCGTAGGTGCGCTTCATCTTTTGCTTCTCGCGCAATTGAATGCCATACCCGGCCATCTTGGGACGGCGCGACTGGCCGTGCTGTCCAGGGACAAAATTGCGCTTTTCAATGGCGCACTTTTCGGTATAGCAGCGCGCTCCTTTGAGGAAAAGCTTCATGCCTTCCCTGCGGCAGAGCCGGCAAACCGCGTCACGATGTCTTGCCAATTGCTTTCTCCTTCTTCCTAATCCGGTGGATTACACGCGCCGCCGCTTGGGCGGACGGCAACCATTGTGGGGCACGGGAGTTACATCACGAATCACGTTGATGTGCAAGCCCGCTGAAGCCAGCGCGCGTACAGCGGATTCGCGGCCAGCGCCCGGCCCCTTTACGCGAACCTCCACAGCCTTTAGGCCGTAATGATCGCGAGCCGTGCCGGCAGCCGTCATGGCCGCCTGCTGGGCGGCATAGGGAGTGCCTTTACGCGAACCCTTAAAACCAGCCGCGCCTGCCGACGACCAACTCAACACGCGCCCATCGGGATCACTTAGGGTAATGATGGTGTTATTGAACGTCGCCTGAATACAGGCCACGCCCTGAGGCACCACGCGCTTCTCGCGCTTCTTGCGAAATTCCTTTTTGCGCTTGACCGGTTTGGCCGCTGGGGCCGCCGCTGCGTCTTTTGGTTCCTTGGCCACTCGATTCTCCCGCCCCGCTTAACCGGGGCTGCTTACTTGCGCGCCATCACCTTTTTCTTGGTGGCGACTGCGCCGCGCCGGGGTCCCTTGCGGGTCCGCGCGTTGGTATGCGTCCGCTGCCCGTGAACCGGCAAATTCCGCCGGTGCCGCAGACCGCGATAACATTGAATTTCGATTAGCCGGCGCACGTTCATCTGGACCTCCTTGCGGAGATCCCCTTCCACGCGGCCCTCGGCTTCAATGCCCTGGCGAAGGCGATTGACCTCGTCTTCCGTGAGGTCCTTCACCTTCTTGGTATCGTCCACGCCGGCCTTGGCGCAGAGTTCCTTGGCCCGCATCTGGCCGATTCCATAAATGGCCGTGAGGCCCACGCGAATCTGCTTGTGTAACGGAAGATCAATGCCCGCAATACGAGCCATGCAAACTCCTCCTTAACCCTGGCGCTGCTTGTGCTTGGGATTGCTGCAAATAATGCGCACCACGCCACGCCGGTGAACAATCTTGCACTTGCTGCAAATTTTTTTCACTGATGCCCGGACTTTCATCTTTGTCTCCGGCCTTTCCTCGGCCAACTGCTTGCTATTCGCTGCTCACCGCTTACCGCGTAAAATCAAGTTATTCGAGTTAGCGGCTACTTAAACCTGTAAATAATGCGTCCCCGAGTTAAATCGTAAGGCGACAACTCCACCGAAACACGATCCCCCGGCAGAATGCGAATGAAATTCTTGCGCATCTTCCCGGATATGTGGGCCAGCACCTGGTGCTTATTTTNNATGGCATCCTCTTTCGGATTGCTGTCGTCGCGCTTCTTTTCGGCTTCTGGTCTCTTTGCCATTTGATCCAATTTGCTATTCGCCGGATGCAATTCGGCTACGGGGTTTTACCAACACGGCCCGGTCGCATCGCGAGGCCTGGTTAAAATCCAGGGACCATTCGCGGTTACCGCGATAGTATGTTCAAAATGCGCCGAATCGGAGCTATCCGAAGTCACCGCCGTCCATTT
>PKXT01000257.1 GCA_003133505.1 Acidobacteriota bacterium | reverse complement strand
GCTTGGCTTATAAAAAATGGCCGGAGGAATGGGCAATGCACTCGATCGCCGAAGGTAAGTTTGGCCCCGCGCATCCGCGCCGCCATGCCTTCGCTGAATTCCGGCGTAAGCTCGCTGCCCGCTTGAAGCAGCGAATTCCAGTATTCGGCGGGCCCGTTCTGAGCGGCTACCGGGGACTGCGCTGAACTCATCAGCGACCCGCTCCCGTTGTCGCGGCGCTATGCTGATCGTCATTGTCTTTCCCATCCCGTCTGGCTTGCTGTTTTTGCTCGGGAGGCTGGTCATGTTTCTTGGGCGTGCCAATGAATCCAGAGGCGGTGCCAATGCCGGACATTTCCTCCCACCGTGGCCACGGTGTTGTTGGATTGCCGTGTAAAGCGCGATCAATTACCAACCGCGACATGCGGTCCAACACATGGTCGAAATAGCGCGGAGTGATTCGATCCCGCTCGAAATCAGGGGCCGGGTTCAAGAAATCAATAGCGTAGGGAATGCCGTCACGCACCGCGAATTCAATCGTGTTCATCTCGTATCCCAGCGCCACATTCAGAGTCTGGGCATCGCGAATCACTCGCGCTTCCAGTTCGCCGGAAAGAAATCCCGGCTCGTAAAGATACCGGCGCTCTTTTACATCGTAGGGCACGGGCAGGATATCGCTTTTCCCAAATGTGAAACAGCGAACGTATTCCTTGAACTCGATGAACTCCTGCAGCACCATGCAATACGGCGCGGTCAAATCGTATGCGGCCAGCAATTCTTCGCGATTATTCACTTTATAAACGTGCTTCCACCCACCGCCGGTAAACGGCTTCAAAATCGCGGGGCGCCCCACAGAATCGAGAATTGCGTCCCAATCCAGCGGATAATGTAAGTTCCGCAATGATTCGGAATTGATGTCCACATCGCTGGGGTACCCTTTCTGCGGCAGCAGGACCGTCTTCGGCGATGCCACGCCAAGTTTGGCCGCGATGGCGTAATTGAAGAACTTATCATCCGCCGTCCACCAAAATGGATTGTTGATGACATAGGTGCCTTCCAGCGCCGCATGTTTCAGGTAACCGCGGTAATAATCCACTTCATGCGAAATGCGATCAACGATCACTCGATAGGCCGGCTCTTCGCCCATCACTGTTCCGCCCAGGCTGGCCATTTCCGCGGTAATCCCGGAGGATTTCCCCAATTCATTTACCCGCTCGATAAATGCGGGCGGGAAGCTGTATTCGCGACCGCATAGTAGTCCGATTTTCATTCCCAAGGCTCCTTGCTTGATTTGTGTGCGCGCCGCGATTCACTTGCGCCTGGAGAGTTAATGACCCGCCTGGCTCTTCCCGGCGGATGCCGAGGCCAGGGATGAGTGGGCCTGCAAATCCACCCCTGCGCGGGTTTCCGCCACTAGATTAACGACCACCGCGCGCAGGTCGCCCGTTTGTGAGAAGACTCGTAGCTGCCGGTCGGCGCTTGTGCCATCCTGGAGAATCGTTTTCACGTATTCCACTGCTTTCCGGCTGCCCAGATCGTCCAGCACGTCGTCAACGAATTCCAGCAGTTCCAGGCCAAGTTCCCGCATCGGCACTTCTTTCTGCTTGCCAAAATCGACCAGCTTACCGTCCACTCCCCAGCGTGCCGCGCGCCATTTATTTTCATCAATCAGAGAGCGCCGGTAGAGCCGAAATCCCTGATTGCGCTGATACAGCCGATGCAGCTTTACTACAATGGCCTGCACCAGCCCGGCAATCGCCACAGTCTCTTCCACTTTGGTGGTCACGTCGCAAATGCGAAATTCCAGTGTCCCAAACAGAGGATGGGGCCGGACGTCCCACCAGATTTTCTTACCGTTATCAATGCAATTCAAGTTGATGAGCAGTTGCACAAAATTTTCAAAATCGCTCCACGAAGCAAAATGATCCGGCACACCGGTGCGCGGAAATCTGCGAAAAATCGCGGTGCGATACGACTTTAGCCCCGTATTCCTTCCCATCCAGAAAGGAGAGCTCGTGGAGAGAGCGAGCAGGTGGGGCAGGAAATATCGCGCTTCATTCATCAGATCAATGGTGGTGGATTTATCCGGCATGGCCACGTGAACGTGCATGCCGAAAATCAGCAGGGAGCGCGCCAGTTGCTGCAACTCCTCCACTATCAGCTGGTATCGCTCGCCGGGCGAAATTACCTGGTCAATCCAGTTGGAAAATGGATGAGTTCCCGCTGCGGCCACATGCAGCCCCACGCGATCCGCGGCTCGGACGAGCTCGCCGCGCGTGCGGATGATTTCGGCGCGAACCTGCTCAATATTCTCGCAGACGCTGGTTCCCATTTCTACGATGGATTGGTGCAACTCCGGCTTAATCTGCTCACCCACTTCGGGGGAGGATGCCGCGATCAGTTCGCTGACGTGGGATTTCAGGGCTCCCGTGGAGGGATCGATGATTTGAAATTCCTCTTCGACGCCTATGGTGAACCGGTGCGCCATGAATGGCTGACCCTCGTGCTTCGTATGATACCCCGCCACGCGGCGGATTACACGCCGGTGTGGACTTGCGCGGGAATGATTCGAAAATTGAGGGGATTTACCAGATGGCTATTTTGCTGAGACAGCGGCGGCGATTGGATCATCGCCGCCGCTGTCTCAGTTTCTTGTGGCGGGAATGGCTTGTTCTACTGACAAACCTTGCCGGGGTATGTCGCGATTGAGACCGCTGGGCTATTGGGGTCTCCTGTCGCGCTTGGTGAACCATTCACTTCCTTCAGCGCTCCGGCCTTCACTTTCAACAGTCCAAGCGCTCCTGGTTCCCCCGTTATTCCTTGCTCCGCCATGAAAACACGGCCACCCCCCTTGTTGGTGATAAGGGTTGTGCTGGAGGATTGATCTACGTTGGGGTTGTTGAGGGCAGTCGTAGCCTCATAGGTCAGCGCACCCCCCGTGCCAACCGCCAACGTCGTGATCTGCAGCGAGCTATTATTGTCCACGACTAGGGTGTTGCCGTCGGTGCTCAATAGCACATTGCTGGAGTTGTTTCCGCTGCTATTCGTGAAGGTGGGGAGCGGCGCTAGTAGACCCGTGGAACCAATGCTAAAGGGTTCGACCTCCATCCCCGTGCTGGTGGAATCTCCGAAATAAGCGGTTGAGCTATCGCAACTGATGTCCACCACCCCAGCGGCAGCTCCTTGGGCAGTGAAGGGCCCAAGCTCGGTCAGCGCACCCCCCCGGGTAAGCGATCTGAAGAGAATCCACCATCCCGTTTTGATAACCGACGATGAGGTATTGGCCGTTGGAAGTCACTTCCATGCCAGCTACCGCGTAAGGAAAGTGGACGCTTTGTGAATTGTGAGTCTGCAATCACCATGGACAAGGAACGCAGTGATGCTATTTGAGGCGGAATTCGCCGCGAACAAAAAAGTGTCCACGGTGTCATATCCCACCGCAAGCCCAATACTATCCACTGTTCCCGTTCCGCCCGTGGAAAACGGAGAACCGGTTACCGTCGTCAAGGTTCCATTCAGCCGGTCTAGGCCGAATGCCGTCACAGTGCCGCTCCCGGCGTTGGAAACGTATAGACAGGTTGTCATGCCCGGCGCGGCCGTCACCACCCCAGCCAGTCTGGGGTAACTCGTGGCGAAGCCGAGGCCCCGGTCTGGTAGGTATTGAGAATTGTTATTTCCCCTGTGGGAGTTACATTGAAAGCCGTCGTCGTATTAGCAGTCTGGTCGTTGTTATTGGTATACACGTACTGTTGAGCATAAAGACTAGCCGGTGTTAGCCCCGCGACGGCAACGATAACTAAAAGAATCCACAACCGTTTTGCTTAAATCATATTACCCCCCTGGTGTACTTCGCGTGTGCGGATGCTTGGTCCTGAGTTGTAAGAAAAGCAGGCGATGAAATGACCTGCTCCCCTAGCTTCGAGCAAGAGCATATATGATTTTGGGATTCTGCCGAGAGCGGAGAAAGGGGAAAAGATGTCGAAGAGGAAATGCAATGAAGTGGAGATGATCGGGGCGCTGAAACACCTCGAAACTGGACGGACCGCAGCGGAGATCGGGCGGGAGATGGGCGTGTCAAAGCACACTATTTATGCCTGGAAGGCGAAGTATGGGGGGATGAGCGTGAGCGAGGCGCAGCGGCTGCGCGAACTCGAGGATGAAAATCGGCGGCTGAAGAGTCTGGTGGCCGACCTGAGCCTGGACAAGGAGATGCTCAAAGCGGTCATCTCAAAAAACGGATGGAGCTCGTAGACCAGCGCCAGGAAGTACGCTGGCTGACGGCCAACTATGCCGCCAGCCAGCGTAGGGTCTGCGAGTCAATGGAAATCTCAGAATCGAGTTGTCGGTACCATGTGTGGCGCAACGATGAGCCGTTGCGAAAGCAGTTGATAGAACTGCCGCGCGAGAAGGTGCGCTTCGGCTACTGTCGTTTGCATGTGCTGCTGCAACGCGATGGGCAGCGGGTGAATCACAAGCGGGTGTACCGCGTGTATCGGGAGGCGGGGCTGATGGTAAGGCGGAAAGCACGGAAGCGGTTGATGCGGGCGGGACCGCTGCGGCCCGCTCTGACAGCGGCAAATCAGGAGTGGGCGTTGGATTTTGTGCACGACGCGGTGGAGTGCTATCCGCCGCCAAGCAATTTAGTGATACGAATGTCGTATGATCAACTGCGCGGAAAAGGGGGGCAGGTCACTCGGCGCGCAGGCCATTGTTTGTCATGGGTGCCGTATTAGCCGGGGGGACGTATTGGGGGTTACAGGGACCCGGGCAGCTTGCCTTCGCGGACTTGACGAACAACATCGGCGGCGATTTTCTTGCTGATGCCGCAGGTTGTGTCGTTGATGCGGCATTCTGCGAGCGTTAACTGGCATCCGCATGTGCAGCCTTCGGAATTCAGCCTCTTCAGCACGATGGTCTTCTGTTTGGGCGTCAAACTGGAAAGATCCACATCAGGCAGGTCCGTGGCGTTGGCGGCGTTCTTCAGGAACACCTGCCCGGCGTCCACGAATGTCTGGATAGTCGCCTCCACTGGCATTCCCAGCAGCGCGCGGACTTCCATATTCAGTTCTTCATACGAATGCAGCCCCACATGCCGTTGCACCACTCCATTCTTCTTGTCAATAACGAACGTAGTGGGCAGCGCGGGAACTCCCCCAAATCCACGGGAAATATCGCGAGTCGCCATTACCACCGAATAGTTGATGCCGGCTTTTTGCGCAAACTGCTTTACCTCGCTGGGTTGTTCATCGTCCACGGAAATGCCGATGACCTGCGCCTGCCCGGGATATTTCTCCTGCAGTCGAATCAGTTCCGGAATTTCCGCCCGGCAGGGCGGGCACCACGTCGCCCAGAAAACCACCAGGGTCACTTTGCCTTCCCAGCTCGCTGGAGTCACCACATTCCCATCGAGATCGTGTGCGAGGAATGCCTGCACGGTTTCGGGATTGCGGACAAACCGAATGACCGGCTGGGAGCCATTCTCTTGCGGAGCAGCCATCTTGCTAGCATGGGCGGAGACCGGAATTGCGACGTGCCGGATCAAGGGCAACAAGAGCGCCAGGAGGAGCGCACCGGCTGTTGCGATTATAAATAGTTTTTTCATCAGTTAGCGCCTCCCACTATTATGGGCAGTGCTGGGAGTGGTTACAAGCGGCGGCCGTCCGTTCATCCCAAAGCAACGATTGGCGGATTGTAGGTGTCAATCGGATAGCCAAGGTCCCGCCAGGCTTCAAATCCGCCTTCCAGGGGCCGCACCCGGCTGATTCCGTGTCGTTTCAGGAGCAGCGCCGCACGGGCGCTGGAAAGTTCGTTTGGTCAACTGCAATAGAGCACAACTTCGCGATCGTGGGGGATGTTCGCAATATTGACCTGAATATCGGCGGGATCAAGGTGTACGGCGCCCGGAATAATTTCCGGGGCTGCCTCGAAATCAAGTGACTGCCTGAGATCAATCACCAGTGTTTCCTCACCCGAATCCATCAACCCCTTTAATTCCTGCGGCGATATTCGCGCTACGCGAAGGTCCCGGAGAACCTTCCGCCGCTGGCTGTATTTTTGGGCCACGTAGCCGGCCAGTCCACACGCCAGGATCAGCAGCAACGTGGTGCCGAGCCGCAAGGCGAAGTGGGCCACAATCTCCAGTTGGTTGCTGAATAGATAGCCCAGCACGACGAACGTGCCAGCCCAAAGGAAACTCCCGGCGCCGTCATAAACTAGAAATTGCCAGCTTGGCATCCGGAAAATACCCGCAAGCGGTGGCGCGAGAGTGCTGAACCCAGGCACAAATTTAGCGACCAGCAGCGAGCGCGAGCCGTCGCGAGTATAAATGTCTTTCGTGCGCCGGACGCAGGAATCCGGTTCCAGCGAAATACGGCACATCCAGTGCAGCACGCGAAATCCCCTGGCGCGGCCGACCGCGAACCAGCTGTAATCCGCTACCAGGCACGCGACAACCGCGTAGGCCATTACCAGAGGGAATGCCAGCTTGCCGGTGGCGGCCAACGCTCCCGCGGCCAGCAGGATGGGTAGGGAAGGCACCGGCAAACCGGCCTGCTCAGCCAGCACCCACAGGAATAGCACTGTATATCCGTGATGGAGTACGAATTGGATAGTCGCGTTCAATGGATGACAATCGCCAGAACGTTCAAGTTGGAATAATGCCTCGGACCACGCGAAGCGAACTTGCATTCGCAGGTTATGTGATGCGGCCGGTGCCGCGAGGACTCCTATGAGCAATTCGGGGCGGAAGTTCCAATGTGAAATTCACCGAGCCCGATTCGGGTTGAGCAAAAGTAATGATTGTGCCGCGCGCCTCGGATTGCGGGGTTACCATACTAATAAACGATTCAACCTGAAACAATGGCATC
>PKXT01000326.1 GCA_003133505.1 Acidobacteriota bacterium | reverse complement strand
AAAATCTATCATTACAGAATTTTTCGTGGTCGAGTCCTTTCGCCATTTGAAAGGGGACGGGCGCTCCATTATCCCTGGCCGCTCGATGAAGATGCCATGATGGCGGCGGCGCGTCTTTTCGAAGGTAAACTCGATTTTTCATCCTTCGCCGCGTCGTCTGGGTCGAATGAGCGCGACGAAGACCGAAATCCGGTCCGCCAGGTTTTCAGTTCGCGGATTCTGCGCCACAAAGGTTCTCCTGCAGCGGAGAGGCTCCCCACGTCGATTCCCATGGCGAGGTCCGTGGCCCTTGCGGCCATTGGTGGCTCATCGGTCGAGACGGCTTCGAGCGANNGAGCGATGAGCCACCCCTTGACCAGGCGGTGATTGGCACGGTATGCGACGAATTGCTGTATGTCGTCCATGGGAAATCATTTCTGCGCTACATGGTGAGGAAAATCGTGGGAACATTGCTGGATGTGGGTCGCGGGCATATCACCCCCGAGCAAATTCCTGAAATATTCGCAATGAAGGATAGAACACGCTCCGGCCCGACAGCACCGCCGGAAGGACTCTATCTTGTATCCATCGAATACCCGGATCCACTCGCGGGGTTGCTACGGCAACGGCCATCTTCGTAAGGGGGGGCGGTGGTTCCGTGAGACTTTGCCACCTTTCGGTGGCGCCTACAATCTCCGATATACAGTAGAGTCGTGGACTGAATGAGGGCGTTCACGTAAAATGGACTGTCGAGTTACCGCGTGGGAGGGTATATATCAGTGATGGCTGAACCCGTAGCGCCAGAATCCGACGCCAGTTCCACAACTCCGAAGAAAGTGGGCGGTACCGCGCCCGTCACTCCCGTCACAATTCCCAATTCCGCAGTGGCCGCCGCGGCCAAGTCCTCTCCCGCGGCTGTGGTTGAAACCGCGGGAAATTCAAAGGCAGCGGTTGCAGCCCCGGCTCCCGCCGCATCTGCCACACCCACTGCTTCCGCAATACCTGCAACTGTAAGCAACGGAACAACCGTCGCGGCGGGTACTGTTGCCAGCGCTCCTCATATAAAAGAAAAACGCCCGACGCAACGCGCTTGCGACGAAAAGAACGAAAAGGGCAAGGTATGCTGCGGACATTTGAAGCGCTGGTACGACTATCCGCCGGAGATTGAGAAATTAATCGGCAAGAAAACGGAAATTTATCGCTGCGAGTTTTGCCAGACGCTCTACAAACCGGACCTAGCGGAAATGCCGCACAGCTACACGCTGCGTTACTAAATTTCGCGGCCATGCCACGGGCGAACCGCCGCCAATAAGCGCGCCATCCTGTAGCGGTTGAACGTCGGGCGAGGACTAGAAATGCCACACGAAGACCTAATTTATGAATGGAACACGGCATCCGGCCCCGAAATTCCCCTGGGACGCACTGTCCTGCTGAACGATGAAACTCTTCGCGACGGTCTGCAAAATCCCTCCGTGCAGGACCCCTCCATCGAGGAAAAATTCCGCATTCTCCATTTGATGGAGGACCTGGGTATTGACGCGGTGAATATAGGGCTGCCGGGCGCGGGCCCAAGGGCTTATGCGGATGTGGAAGCTCTGGCGCGCGAAATCATGAACTCGCGGATGAAGATTCGCCCGAATTGCGCCGCGCGCACCCATGAAAATGACATACGGCCGATTGCGGAAATCTCGCAGCGGGTAGGAATCCAAATCGAAGCGGCGACATTCCTAGGCAGCAGTCCCATCCGTCGTCTGGTGGAGGATTGGACGGTGGAGCACCTGCAGCGCATCACCGAGGACGCGGTGAAGTTCGCGGTGAAAGAGGGCTTGCCTTCGATGTATGTTACCGAAGACACCATGCGCACGGATCCCGCAACGGTGAAAACGCTTTATACAACCGCGATCCAGTGCGGCGCCCGCGCCATCGTGCTCTGCGATACGGTGGGCTACGCCACGCCGCACGGCGCGTATAGCCTGGTGAAATTTGCCATGGAGGAAATTGTCGAGCCATGCGGCCAGAAAATTCGCGTGGACTGGCACGGGCACAACGATCGAGGTCTCGCTATTGCCAACTCCCTGGCGGCGCTGGCGGCCGGCGCGGATTGCGTTCATGGCGCGGCTAATGCTCTCGGCGAGCGCGTTGGCAATACGCCCATGGAACTGATGCTGGTGAATTTGCGCCTGATGGGTCTGATCGACCGCGACCTTTCGAAGTTGAAGGAATACTCCGATACCGTTGCTCGGGCAACCCATACGACTGTCCCGCCCAATTATCCCGTGGTGGGCCGGGATGCGTTTCGCACCGCAACCGGCGTCCATGCCGCCGCCATTATCAAGGCGTATCGCAAAGGCGATGCGGCATTGGCCAATGCCGTTTACAGCGGCGTCCCTGCGCAGTTGTTTGGAATGGAGCAAGTGATTGAAATTGGGCCGATGAGCGGAAAATCCAATGTGATGTATTGGCTGGAAAAACACCACATTGCCGCCAGCGATGAATTGACCAGCCACATTCTCGACGCCGCCAAACATTCCTCCCGCGTTCTCACCGACGATGAGATCATGCGCCTCTGCGGCGTGCCCAGCACGGCTCGCTCCGCTGGTTCCTAACCGGCGACTTTTAGAGTTGTGAGTGGTAGGCCTTCCGCTTCCAGCGTGCCAAGATCGAGAATCTCTCCGGCGTGCTGAATGTCAATTCCCACCGGATGATCGTTCTTGTCCAGATCAATCACGATGCCTTCGTGAATCTCGCGCGGGTCAACACCTGGACCTTCTTTCAGATCAATGTAAAGGGAATCGGTTTCCTGATCGTAGCGAAGCCTCATAGTAGCCTCTCCAATTCAATAACGGGCCTAAATCACCGGTCAAAAAATGCATTGTGGATCGTTTCGCCGTCCCCCTAGCGTCACCACGCGTAGAAATCGGCCACCCATTTCCGGAACCGCGTCCCAAAAGCCGAATTCGTCCGTCCGATTGAAATTCCGTGGCTAGAGGGCTGGCCAGGATTCTCTCGCACCATTCATAACGAATATACGGCCTTTAGGCATTACCTCATCACGAAAATATCGAGTTGTCTTCATCGGTGCAAAACAAGCACACTGCGGATTATACTTCGAGGGCTTAGAGGCAGCCGGCAAATCCCGCCGCATGCGAACGCGGGCGAGCGTCTAGTATTATTGACCCTTGTGTTGCGCCGCGAATTGAGCGGTCGCCTGTGGAGACGAGGATATGAAGTGCCTCGCATGATGACCATCCGTCTCTTCGTGGCGAGTGGCGCGGCCCTGTTGATTATGACAACCTCCTCAGCCGCCCACGAACATAAGGCCGTCAAATCGCCGTCTGGAGTTTCCAGCGACAAGCGTCTGGCCCGTGCGCTCGATTGGCTCGATAAAAACGGTGCCTGGATCGCCCAACAACAAATTAAAATTACCGAAGTTCCCGCTCCCACATTTCACGAACAAAAGCGCGCCGAAGTTTTCCGCAAGATTCTCGAAAACGCCGGCCTGAAGGTGCGGATTGATTCCGCTGGTAATGTCACAGCGGAATACGCCGGCGCGGATTCCAATTCCGTAGTGCTGGTGGCCGCGCACCTCGATACCGTGTTTCCCGAAGGTACTGATGTCCACGTGAGGCAGCGCGGAACGCGCCTGGAAGCCCCGGGCATTGGAGATAACGGCGCGGGGCTTGCGGCGCTTGCGGGAATCACGCGTGCTCTGCATGAATCAAGAGTGCGCACTCATTCCACCATTGTGTTGGCCGCTGACGTGGGCGAGGAAGGAGAAGGCAACCTGCGCGGCATTCGCGCACTGGTAGGCGAATATGGTTCGAGGCTGCGCGCGGTGATTGCCGTGGATGGTTTCGCGACCGACTACGTGACTACGCGGGCGTTGGGCTCCCAGCGCCTAGAAATTACCGTGACGGGCCCGGGCGGCCATAGCTGGTCGGATTTCGGACTCCCTAATCCCATCACCGCGCTTGCGCGCGGCATCGTGCGCTTTTCCGCTGCGCGGGTTCCGGATTCTCCGCGCACCACGTTTAATTTTGGGATGATTTCAGGAGGCACGTCGGTTAATTCGATTCCCGCAAGCGCTTCCGTGCAACTTGATATTCGCTCCGAAAGTGATACAGAAATTGCGCGCTTGATGGCAGCCGCGGACAAAGCATTCCAACGGGGTATTGATGACGAAATGGAAACCGCCGGGCACAGCGCTATTCTGACGGTGAAGAATCGTGAACTGGGATCGCGTCCTTCGGGCATGTTGCCCGAAAATTCGTCACTATTGACAGCTGTGAGAGGAGCCGATCGCGCGCTGGGAAATGTTTCGCGTGAGGAAATTTCCTCCACCGACGCGAATATTCCACTCTCGATGGGCATTCCCGCGATTGCAATGGGGGCGGGCGGCTCGGGAGGCGGCACGCATACACAGCAGGAATGGTACGACTCCGCTGGGCGCGAGATGGGGATAAAACGAGTCCTGCTAACGGTGGTAAACATTGCNNAACATTGCCGGGCTCGCGCAATGAGCTTGGGCGAATTGAGGTTCCGAGTTCCTGGCCATGTACCGCCCGCGGCAGTTTTATTTGCGGCCATCGCAATGGTGATCATGCAGGTTGCCTTGTCGTCACAAGGGAAATCTCCTGTACAGGCTGCCTCACCAACCGATGCAACGCGATCGGCCGATCCTGGATCGCGCGATTCTAGCAGCGCTGACCTGGTGCTCATCAATGGAAGCATTTATACGGGCGATACGAAATCACCCCGCGTGCAGGCGCTGGCCATTCGCGGCGAAATGATTGTGGCGGCTGGTTCGAATGCGGAAATGAGACGATATTCGGGATCGAAAACCCGATTGATGGATTTGCACGGACAGTTTGTAATGCCCGGATTCAACGATGCCCACGTTCACATCGGAGAAGCGGGTCGCGCGAAGCTGCAAATCAATTTCGATGGAGCGCGTTCGCTGGCGAAATTTCAGCAGCGCATTCGCGACGCGCTCACGTCCTACCCACCCGGTACGTGGATGACTGGGTTCGGCTGGGATCATACCCTGTGGCCGGAGAAGCGCTTTCCGAATCGGGCGGACCTCGATGCGATTGCTACCGACCGGCCGATGCTATTCGGGCGTGTGGATGGTCACGTAGCGGTGGCCAATTCATTGGCCTTGAAACTCGCGAGTGTCACGGCCCTCACGCCCGATCCAGCCGCCGGGCATATTGTTCGCGAAAGCCGGCAAGGCGACGCAATCCAGCGCGGCAGCTTTGGCGAACCGACCGGCATGTTGGAAGAAGACTCCGCAATGAACCTGGTGAAGAAGCGCGTGCCCCCGCCAACTCCCGCGGAGCGGCGACGCGGAATTGAAATGGTTTTGCGCGAAGCAGCGCAATTCGGCGTTACGTCTGCGCAGGACAATTCCGCGTGGGAAGATTTCTTGATATATCGCGAGCTAAGGGCGGAAGGGAAGCTGCTCGTTCGCATTACGGAGTGGCTGCCCTTCGATGCGCCGCTCGAACAACTGCAGAAGATGCGCCGCGAAGGGAACGCGGGATTGGACGGACAGTCAGGTGGCGATGCCTGGCTCAAAACCGGCATGTTGAAGGGTTTTCTGGACGGCTCGCTGGGTTCGCGCACCGCCGCGATGCTGGCCCCATATTCCGACGACCTGTCCACCTCGGGAATACTGCGAATGGATCCGCGCGAAGCAGCGGCGATGGCGATAGAACGCGACCGAGCGGGATTTCAGATTGGCTTTCATGCCATCGGCGACCGCGCGAATCAAGTGGCGCTGGATATTTTTGCGGCGGTGCAAGTAGCCAATGGCCCACGCGACCGCCGCGATCGAATCGAACACGCCCAGATTATCGCGCCCGCTGATTTTCCGCGCTTTGAGGAGCTTCACATTATTGCCTCCATGCAGCCGAGCCACGAAACTACCGACATGCGCTGGGCTGAATCGCGGATAGGTCCGGAGCGCGCGAAGGGCGCGTACGCGTGGAACACTCTGCAGCGCGAAGGCGTGCGCCTGGCCTTTGGCACTGACTACCCAATCGAGGCAATCAATCCAATACGCGGAATTTATGCCTGCGTCACCCGCGAGTTGCCCGAAGGAGGGCCTTCAGGCGGATGGGAGCCGGAGGAAAAACTGCCCATCGAAGATTGCCTCCGGCACTNNCTACACTTACGATTCGGCGTACGCCCAATTTGAGGAAAGCCGCAAAGGAATCCTTGCGCCCGGACAGCTTGCCGACATTGTTGCGCTGTCGAATGATCTCACTACCATTGCACCCCACGAGATTGTGAAAACACAGGTCGAATGGACCATGACCGGCGGGCGCTTCCAATATCAGCGGGGTCAGTGACTTCGCCGTGTCCCCGGATTTTTCTCGGCAACCGATGAAACAACCCTTGAAAGCTGATGCGGCCCTGCTGCTCTGCGCGTTGATCTGGGGAGGCAGCTTCCTGATGGTAAAAAACGCGCTGGGCCATGCCAGCGTGTTCGCTTTTCTGGCGCTGCGTTTTACGCTGGCCGCGGCCGCCATGGGTGTAATCTCGGTGGCCGCGCTGCGCGAATCGGATTCGCGAATTCTAAAAGCGGGGATTCTTCTGGGCGCCATCATGTTCGCGGGATATGCGCTGGAAACTGCGGGGCTGCAATTCACCACCGCGTCCAAGGCCGCGTTCATTACCGGCTCGAGCGTTGTATGGGTGCCGCTTATTGCCTCGATAGTGGGATGGCGCGCTGGGCGAGCGCCAAATAAGTGGATCTGGGCCGGGGCGCTGGTAACCTTCGTAGGATTGTATTTTCTGGCCGTGCCCCCAGCGGGCCTTTCCCGATTGAACCGCGGCGATCTGTTGGTGGGCACGTGCGCAGTGGCATTCGCGCTCCACATCCTGGCGGTGGGAAAATTTGCGCCCAGACATTCAGCGCGTGCTCTGAATACGATTCAGGCGGCCACGACTGCGTTAATCGCGGCAGACGCTATACCGTTTCTTGCCAGAGTCCAGTGGGAAGCGCCACGGGTCCATTTCACGGTCGGCTTGGTGACTGCGCTGCTCTTTACCGCCGTGGGAGCGACCGCTCTGGCCTTCGCCCTGCAGATGTGGGCGCAGCGCTACACCAGCCCGTCGCATACCGCGTTAGTTTTCAGTATGCAGCCGGTGTTCGCCGCGATCATTGGGTGGCTTGTGGCAGGAGAACGGCTTGGTGGACGCGAAGCGTTTGGCGCGGCGCTGATTTTTTCCGACATTTTGCTCGCGGAGTTTAAAGGACCGTTACATGAAGATGTGGAATTGGTTGCGACACTGGGCGAATCGCCGAAAGAAGCGGAATAGCCGCAATGGCGAGTCAGAACCGACAACAGCGGCCTGGCACTTTCGAGATTACATTCATTGCGTCCTGTACATTGGTGCAACCAACCCGTTGCCCGGGGATTCAAAGCAGCCATGTGGCAGGGCGAGGGGTCCCGGGTCGAATCCATTACCGTGCGCGTCTTCACCGCAAGGAATCTGTCGCAATGACCTGGCGATATCGGTGGCTGTATTTTTTCCTTGCGAGCATTCTGATTGCATGTCTCTGGCTTCCTAATTTTGCTTCAGCACAAGAACCAATCCCATCGCAAGGCAGCCAACAAACTCCTCAGCTAGAGTCCCAACCGGAACCAAAACAATCGAAGCCAGCTGCCGAGGGGCAACCCCAAAAAGGCCTGAACCCCGCGCCCGACCAGAAGACCGCTGATCAGAACACTACAAACCAGGGCGCGGTCAGCTCAATCCAACAGAAATCAACTGTCCCTACCAGCCCAAAGAACGATCGGCTTTTTGGCGTGCTTCCAAATTATTTGACCGTGGAAAACGAAGCGCAGGTCCCTCCGCTAACTGCAGGTGGAAAATTCAAACTGGTGACTAAAAATTCTTTCGATCCGGCGGTTTTTCCTTTCATTGGATTTATCGCTTTAGTCAGCCAAGCCCAAGACAGCGAACCCTCGTTCGGCCAGGGAGTGGAAGGATACGCAAAGCGCTACGGTGTTGCTTTCGCCAATTCCACAATTGGCAGTTACATGACTGGCGCTGTTTTCCCGAGCATATTCAAGCAGGATCCTCGGTACTTCCAATTGGTTCGCGGAGGTTTTAAAAGTCGTGTGGCTTACTCAGTGAGCCGCATTTTTGTTATCCGCACGGACTCGGGCCGTTCGCAATTCAACGCCTCTGAAATTGTGGGCAATCTCGTCGGGGCGGGAATTTCCAATGCTTACCTTCCGGCGCAAGACAGAAGCTTGTCGAACACGCTCACTGGTTGGGGCACTGGGACCGGCTATGACGCGCTGGCGAATCTTGCCGAAGAATTTTGGCCAGACGTGCATCGATTCCTCAGGCAGAAATTCTAGTCCGCGTTCCGAGACGCATGTGCGCTCACTCCATCCTTAGCAACTTTCGGGCATTCTTGATGTCGGAGGCGACGTTAGATTTAGACGTGCATGTCACGTTGTGAGACTCCGTGCTACGCAGATTGAAGAGTGTCCAATTTTCTCCCCTATCGGGACTCCACCATTCGCAGCGTTTTCCGCAGTACTGGTAGATTCTTGTTGGGGGCTCACCACGAATCCAGCCCCGTTTCTCAAATTCAAAATGCGAAGGATATTTGCGATCGCCGTTTGAAAAGCGTGGCACGGACTCAGCCATAACTATCTAGCGCGGGGGTTCGTAGTGTTGAATGTCCACGTATTCGTACATGGTGGCGCGAAGGCGCGGGGGCTGGCCCGCAGGAGGCATGGCGTTAGCTTTTTCATAGGCGGCG
>PKXT01000178.1 GCA_003133505.1 Acidobacteriota bacterium | reverse complement strand
AATGGGCCCCGGGTCATCCCGAGCGAGTCCCGCCGTTTTTGCGGAACGACGAGGAATCTCTCTTGCCTTAGGGATTTGCGGGGTGGGCAATGTAGCGCTGGGCCTTCGGATCCAGTACTTTAACCGCTAGAGTATTTTGCGGGCAGCCAGCAATGTTCGTCATTCTGAGCGAAGCGAAGAATCTGCATTGCCTTTAACAGGAAGGGCCGCGCCGCGGCAAACCTTCAAACCGTCTTACAATAATCTGTGATGCCCGCCTCCGCCAAAATCCTCGTCGTGGACGACGCCCCCCAGGTTCGCCGCGTCCTGCTCGCCACTCTCAGCGCCGAAGGCTACACCATTTTCCAGGCACGCTCCGGCGAAGACGCCCTCGACCAGTTTCGCGCCGCCGCTCCCGACATCATCCTTCTCGACGTCAACATGCCCGGCATCGGCGGCCTGGAAACCTGCCGCGAAATCCGCCGCACGTCCAAAGTGCCCATCATCATGCTCACCGTGCGCGATGCCGAACGCGACAAAGTGCTGGCCCTCGACGCGGGCGCCGACGATTACGTCGTCAAGCCCTTTGGCATGCCCGAGTTGCTCGCCCGCATTCGCGCTGCCTTGCGCCGCGCCGCGCCCGCTGCTGAAACGTCGCGATTCGTCTCCACCGATCTAAGTATTGATTTTGACGCCCGCCGCGTCATCGTTCGCGGCCGCGAAGTCCATCTCACTCCCAAGGAATTTGACCTGCTTCGCCACCTGGTCGCCAATCAAGGACGCCCCATCACCCATCGCCGCCTGCTCCAGGCCGTCTGGGGTCCCGACTATGGCGATGAATCGGAATATCTCCGCGTTGCCGTCAACCAGTTGCGCAAGAAAATTGAAGCCGATCCCGCCCATCCCCGCTTGATTTTGACCGAGCCCTGGGTCGGATACCGCTTCACTGCGGACTCATAGCTTGTCCCACCCCTTGTGTGTTTGCCAGCTTCACGCCCGTTGAGCGAAAAGTCGCCCTCTGTATGCCAGTCATCACCGGTGTCGTTGACGGGGCAACTCACCGCTCGCAGTTTCGCAATAAGTTGTTGCCGAGTTTCGAGGGTCCCCGTCAGATTAACCGAGTGGCGACCGGCTATGTCGCTAACGGGGTGTATTCGTCCGACGTGAACGAGAACGGTTTTGTCGGGACGACAGCCGAAGGCCATACCGGCCTCGAAAAGCACGTTAGGGCGGGGCTGGCCGGTCAGCTTGCGTTCAAAGGCTGAATCGGTTTTCTTGATGAAATGGCTTTGTAGCCTCGCTTCATCGTCCGGGGTAAATAAAATGACAATCCCTGCAGCCCTCCTCAATCCGGCATCCAGCACTTCACCGGCGTATGGGCAGAATAGCCTGCGGCCAACAGACCGATAGTGAAAAGATCATCAAATCGATGCACTACAGCACCAAGGCTGCGTGCATTCTCGATGCGATTCGCGAGGATGGACATTACCGCTGGGTGGGACTTTACGACGTTGATATCCCGCGCGGCATGGTAACCAATATCGCCTGGTGCGGCCCCGGCGCGCCCGCCTACCGAACCTTTCCCATCACCAAAGGGCTCATTTCGCGGGCTATCGCGGAAAGAAAAACCGTCAACGTGGGCGACACAGTCAATGATCCGGGCTATATGGCGACGCTCGCCACCACCCGCTCGGAAATTATCGTCCCTGTATTCGACGCGACGGGTGAACGCGTGATCGGCACGATTGACGTGGAAAGCGAACGCATGAATGCCTTCGATACCGCCGCCCAGGCTCTCCTCGAGGACTGTGCCCGCCTGCTCACCGCTTTCTGGATTGCCACCGATCCTGTCCTGGCTTAGCCCTTATTTAGCAGCTGCCAGGGACAGCATTAGAACGACTTCATGGCGTGAACTCCCACACAGTTCCATAGCCATACTCTCCACAGTGCTCGGTGACGCCGTAAATGTTGCCGGCCGGGTCGAGAATTGGAGCCCCCTGGGGGACGCAGGCGTTGTAATCAACTCCAAAGTCGTATAGGTCGGTATAGCTCCAGCCGCCTTTGGAAGGCGTAAGTTCGAAGAGAAAGCCGTACGTATACGCTCCGCCCCAATTGCTTATGCCAAAGAGGTTGCCAGCGCCGTCCATGGTCAGCAGGTAGGGGCCGTAGTCCTCCACGGTGCTGGTGGGAAAGGCCTGGAGCAGGCTGAAGGTCCAACCGCCGTGGGAGGGCGACAGTTCCCACACCGTGCCTCCGTTGTTGTCGGGGCCGTAGGCTTCGGTCAAGCCGTAGAGGTTGCCGGCCTTGTCCCGGATCAGGGGTCCAGGCCAGCCTCCATCAATTCCTTGCCGGAAGACGTGCAGTGTTGTCTTCCGCCAGCCCGACTTCGACGGCGTAAGCTTATAAACCGTGCCGCACCCATACTCGCAATCGCTGTTGCCCCCGTAGGCGGCGACACCATAGATGTTGCCTTGATCGTCAAAGGTCATGCCTCGAATATGCTCGCCATCGCTGCCGCCCGTGAAGCTGTAGAGAACGCTTTCCGTCCAGCCGCCGCCGGAGGGAGTGAGCTCGTAGATGACACCGTCATTGTCAGGACCGCCGTAGGTAGCGGCGCCATAAACATTGCCGGCCGAATCGAACCGCAGCGGGTCAAGCCGCGTCGGGGCCGCCCCGTCGTTGCCTGTAAAATCAAGCAGCAAGTTGTAATTCCACGAGGCAAGCACGTTTGACATTGCAGGAGGAGCAGCGTTGAAGACCGTGCCGTTTTCCTGAATTCCTCCTTCGTTGGTAATGCCATAAAGACTGCCATTCGGCCCGATGGCCAGACCGCCGGGATAACCGGAAAGATATCCCGATTGCTTGGCCGGAAAGATGTAAATTGGATCGAACAGCCAGCCCGATCCCGTCTTCTTTTCCCTAAACAGCACACCGCAGCCATTGGGCAGCCCTTCGCCTCCGCCGAAGCAGCTCAAATCGCCGCCATATTCGGTGCTGCCGTAGAGATTGCCCGCCCGGTCCACGGTCATGCCTGCCCCCGGGAGTGCGCCGTCAGTTCCATCCGTGAAGCTGTACAGGACGGTGAAGCACTGGGCATTTGCGGCCGGGGTGATGATGACGACCGTGGCGAAGGCAATCAGGAACGCCAGAGCCGCCGCTGCTGTCCGCGATTCGCTTGCCGAATCGCAAGTTTGTCTATTGTGATGAACCATCATTCCCTCCTCGCCATAACCTGGTTGCCGTTGGCATCAAGTATCACGCTCCCGAAGGGAAATGCGCCATCGCTGGCTCCGGTGAAATCGTGCAGGTTCATAATAAACCGGAATTTCCCTCCTGGCCTCAAGAACGCCACAATAGTAACCCGTCGCCTGTTCCGTTTCTTCGGTCCGCTTAGTGCCTTGCAGGAGGCGCCGAGGCTGCGTCCAGACTGAGGTTGAGTTCGAGGACGTTGACGCGAGGCTCGCCGAAGATGCCGAACTGCCGCCCCAGCGTGTGCCGCCGAACGATGGCGCGCAGAGCATCGGGACTCATGTGCCGCGCGCGGGCCACTCGCGAGATCTGAAACTGGGCGGCCGCCGGCGAAATGTCAGGATCGAGTCCCGAGCCCGAAGTGGTCACGAGATCCACTGGAATCGGCGTGCCGGGATTTTCGGCGTGGAGTTGCGTGGCATCCGCGCGAACCCGCTCTACCAACGCGCGGTTGGTCGGCCCGAGATTCGAGCCGCCCGATGCCAGCGGATCGTAGCCCGCTCCCGCCGCCGAAGGTCGCGAGTGAAAATACTCGTCGCCGGTGAACGCCTGCCCAATTAAGTGCGACCCAATCACAGTGGCGTTGCTAGAAGGCGAAGATAGATTCCTCGCTTCGCTCGGAATGACGGAATCGTGAGAGGTTGCGGAGAGATTCCCCGGAACGACTTTGGGGCCAGCCGCGGTCCGCCGAATCAGCTCACCATTTGCTTGATTGGGGAAAAGGACCTGCGCGAGCAGCGTCACCACGGCGGGATAGAGCAGTCCGCAAATCACAGTTGTGACGATGGTCATCAGGATTGCGATTTTCAGTTGTTGCTTCATATGCCTTCCTCAATACCGAAAAAGCAAGAGAGATTCCTCGTCGCG
>PKXT01000147.1 GCA_003133505.1 Acidobacteriota bacterium | reverse complement strand
TATATTATGCTCCGAGTAGTAAGACACCCGTACAAACAGCTTCGCGAACTGGGACTCAGAAGGGTACGTTTCGGCGCTTATTCGCGTTTTCGGAAACGATCAAGCAAAGGGAACAGTAGCGGAGCAAGGGTCGCATTAATAAGAGCCCCAATAAACACGCGATGGTTCCAAAGCTCCGCATGCTGGCCCAGCATCGCCCGTTCGGTGAGCGCCAGCGTCGCTTGGTGCAGGTAATAGAAAAAGAAACCCAGCACCAGACGGCTGATGGGATGCTCCACGTCAATCCGTGCTCCCACGTTGGAGCTGACAAATCCCACCACTGTTTTTGCAATGCCGAAGAGACCGATGGGCCCGCGGCTGATGCCGTCCTGCAAAAGTCCAATAAACATGCCGAGTAAGAGACCGCTCGAGGCATTTCGGCGGCTCAGTCCAAAATACATGGTGACGAGAAGCGGCAATTCGACGTATCCAGCTCGCGGGCCCAGCCGTCCCAAAGATGCCTGGAGTAGCAAGGCCGCCAACACAGTTGTCACAACAAATACGGGCCTGTAGCGATAGACCTCAGTGCGGGCATCGCCTCGCATGCCCAGTCCGATGGCCGTCGTCGCCCTCATTGAGGCTTGGCCGCCGATGGATTTGGCGCAGTCTGCTTCGTAATTGGTTTCTGATCCCCGGGCGCGGTCGTCGCCGTAGCGGGTCTTTTGCCCGGATTGCCGGGAGGGTTCCCACCCAAACTGTTCGCTGGAATACTCGGGGCAGGCCCAATTGGTATGGCGGCTACGGGTGAATGCGCTTTGATCGCAACGTCACCCGCAACAGCGGGCTGAAATTCGGTTGTGGTTAGCAGAACAATCACTTCTTCCAGCCGGTCCAGGCGCACTGCGGGCTTTACGAGAATCGTCTGAAACGGGTTGCCCTGTTGGGCTCCCGCGGCCGTACCCACAGGTAAGTCTTTGGGGAATATGCGGTCGTCGCCGGAGGTAACGATGGCTTCGCCCAAAGTAACCTTCTCGTCATTCACCACGTAGTCCATGCGCAGCAATGAGTTGCCCGTCCCCTTCGCCACACCGTGCGTTCGGGAAGGGGCCAGCATCGCGCCCACTCCGCTATCGCGATCACTTATAAGCAGCACTTGCGACGTGCCCGGGAAAACCTCCAGAATTTTTCCCACCACTCCAGCCGGAGTGATCACACCCATGTCCCGCCGGAGCCCGTCTCCCTGTCCGCGGTTAATGTAAAGGGTTTGGCCGCTCGAGTCCGCGTTCGCGCCAATCACCTCTGCCGCCAGCATGGGCACGCTCGAATTGGCCTCGCGAAAATTCAGCAGTTCTTGCAGGCGGCTCAGTTCTTGTGCGGTGCTTTCCAGTTGGTAGTTTCTGAGTTGCAGGCGGGCCAATTCTTGGCGCAGGGCGTCATTTTCGGCTCGAGCGCGCCGCAGGTCCACATAGCCCTTCCATCCGCTATGGAGCGTCGAGCCAAACCAGGTTCCTGTTCGTTGCAGCGGCGTCATTGCCTCCACAGACCAGACCCGTATCAGCCGAACATCCCGTCCCCGTTTTATCTGGAAAGCCAGCAGCAGGATTTGGATGAGCAGGACGCCAACCAGTAGTAGGGTGGGTCGAGGGCGACGCGACGAAATTTCCAGCATGTATGTGCAAACGGCTTATAAATCGCAGAGCGCCGAACGAAGAATCTCTCGTGTCCTTCGCTTTGGCGGTATTGCTATTCCAGAGATACCTGTCGCAGCAACTTGAAATCGCTTAGCATTTTTCCTGTCCCCAGTACGACCGATGCCAGTGGATCGTCAGCGATCGAAACTGGCAGCCCGGTTTCCTCGCGAATGCGCTTGTCGAGATTCTTGATGAGCGCGCCGCCGCCGGTGAGCACGATGCCGCGGTCGCTGATATCCGCGGAAAGCTCCGGTGGGGTGCGCTCCAACGCCACGCGAATAGCGTTGACGATGGTGGCCACGCATTCGGAGAGCGCCTCGCGGATTTCGGAATCATCTATGGTGATCGTACGGGGCACGCCCTCAATCAGATTGCGGCCCTTCACTTCCATGGTGATCGGCTTTTCCAGCGGATAGGCCGATCCGATATTAATCTTGATTTGTTCGGCGGTGCGCTCACCCACCAGCAGGTTGTATTTGCGTTTCAAGTAATGCATCACAGCTTCGTCCATCTCGTTTCCGGCAACCCGCACTGATCGCGAATAGACGATTCCACTCATGGAGATCACCGCAATATCGGTAGTCCCTCCGCCAATATCCACCACCATGTTTCCCGAAGGTTCTTCGATGGGCAGGCCCGCGCCAATGGCCGCCGCCATGGCCTGCTCCACCAGATAAACTTCGCTGGCCCGTGCTCGATATGCTGAATCCTCCACCGCGCGTTTTTCCACCGGGGTGATTTCGCTGGGCACCCCAATCACGATTCGCGGATGCACCAGCACCCGCCGGTTATGCGCTTTCTGAATAAAATACGTCAGCATCCGTTCTGTCACTTTGAAATCGGCGATCACTCCGTCCTTCATAGGTTTAATCGCCATTACATTTCCCGGTGTCCGCCCCAGCATCTCTTTGGCTTCCCGGCCGACTGCTATCACGTCGGATGTATTCTTGTTAATCGCCACGATGGAGGGTTCGTTCACCACGATCCCCTTGCCCCGTGCATATACAAGTGTGTTCGCCGTCCCCAGATCAATGGCCAAATCGGAGGAAAAAAGACTGAACACCGACCGCAAACTGTATCCGTTCCTCATGCTCCTCACTTGTCTTCTAGGAATACCTTCCTGAATTGTCCTCTAAATCCGCGAGAGGGCGTTCCCGCTTCGCATGGACAATCCCTAGGGCGAATTCGCCGCACCCGCTTCAGGTTCCACGTCCCTTTCCCGGTATGGCTTTAAGAAGCCATGGGGAATCCGCGCTCAGGCTTGGCGATCAGGAATGCGCTGATTGGCGAATCTAACATACGCTCGCAACCCTTTCAACCGGACAACGTTCGGTTCCTCCTCGATTTTGGGTGAATTTATTGCTCACCGCCCCAGGTGAACGCTCCGACGCCGGTGGCCGACGCGCGCCCGTGGCACTCGAAAAGGTGTAGAATCACTTGTCCAGAAGGATGCGCTAAGATGGCCGCCCAAGGGGATTTGCGTCCCCGATTTGGGTACAAGGGATGAAGCGCTCCCGTTATATAATCTAATCTCCGAATTATTTCCGAGGAGTATCGTAGGATGTTGAAGCATTTTCAGGATCGCAACAGCCGTTTCGTCAAAATAACCATGGGTGTAGTTCTTGGGCTCATCAGTCTCGCTATGGTCATCACCCTGGTGCCCGGCGCCCTCGGCTCTTTTGCCAGCAAGCCTGATACCGTTGCGGTTGTGGGCGGGCAGGATATTACGGCCTCCGAAGCGCAGCAGTATTTCGCACAGCAGACTCGCGGCCAGAATTTTCCGCCGGAGGTGCAGCGCTTTTATATGGGGCAGGTGGTGGATCAAATGATCCTGGAACACGCCATGGTCCTTGAGGCTCAACGGCTGGGTCTGCGAGTTACTCCGGAAGAGCAGGCCGACCGTATCAAGCAGCTTTTGCCCGCTGCATTTGTTGGCGATACATGGGTGGGGAAGGACCGGTACTCTGCGGAAGTGCAGCAGCGCACAGGTATGAGCGTCGATCAGTTCGAGGATTGGGTTCGTACTTCCCTGGTGGAGGAGAAGTTTCGCCAGCTCGTTACCGACGGTGTTACCGTCGAGCCTTCCGAGATTGAGGCTGAATTTCGTCGCCGCAATGAAAAAATCAAGCTTGATTGCGTTCTTTTGAAACCAGCCGATTTGGCTGCCGGGATCAATCCCTCTGACGTGGAACTTGCCGCGTTTTTCCAAAAGAGTGCGGCCAGGTACGAGATTCCCGAGCGGCGGTCCGCTCACTTCGCACTGCTGGATCAGGGCCGCCTTCATCAGCTCGCCGCTGTTTCGCCGGCCGACGTACAGAGCTATTACAACCAACATTTGGACGAGTACAAGGTGCCTGAACGCGCTCACGTGGAGCACATTCTGTTTAAGACGGTGGGGAAGACAGACGCCGAAGATGCCGAGATTCGCAAGAAGGCTGAAGACGTTTTAAGCCAGATCAAGCACGGCGGGAATTTCGAGGATCTGGCCAAGAAGAATTCCGACGACACTACCAAGGACAAGGGCGGCGATTTGGGGTGGATTGTTCGGGGACAAACCGTCCCAGAATTTGAAAAGGCCGCTTTTACGATCCCCGTTGGTTCGGTTTCTGACTTGGTGAAGACCCAGTACGGTTTTCATATCATCAAGGTGATTGCTCGTGAAACCGCCCACACCCAGCCGATTGATGACGTTCGCCTTGGGATTTTGTCTGCCCTCAACGACCAGAAGGACGCCCAGGTCACCGACGATCTTTTTACCAAAATTTCCAGCGCGATTCGCCAGTCTTCCAAACGCAAACTCGACGACATTGCCAAGCAATTTGGCATGACTACCGGCGATACCCCGCCCGCTGACGCCACCCAGCCTGTGGGAATTTTTGGTAGCTCCCCCGAGTTGCACGATACCCTACTGCGGCTCCGCCCCGGCGAGTTAAGCTCGCCGATGCGCGTGGAGCGGGGGATTCTCGTTCTGACCCTTAAGGACGTTCAGCCCGCCCACCCAGCCACGCTGGCTGAAGTGCGTGACAAAGTTCTCAAGGATTATCGCGATCAGAAATCTGTTGAGTTGGCTCGTACAGAATCACAGGAATTGGCCACCCGCGTGCGAGGGGGCGCATCATTGGCCGATGCCGCGAAAGCTCTGGGTCTGGAAGTGAAATCCACGGATTTGTTCGCGCTCAACGATTCGGTCAATGGCGTCGGTACGGGCAAGAACATCGCGGGCGCCTTCCATTTGCAAACAGGTCAGGTAGGCGGCCCAACATTGGTCACCGGCAACTGGATCGTTTATAAAGTGACCGACCATCAGATGCCCAATCCTCAGGATTTGGGGACCCAGCGCAAGGCTATCGAGCAGGCTCTCATGACCGCCAAGCAATCCATGGCTTTCGCCGCCTTTCGCGAGGCCTTGACCGACCGCCTGAAGCAGGAAGGAAAAATCACCATCAACCAGGAAGCGCTGAACAAACTGACCCATCCCTCATAGCGTCTTCGGCAATTAGCGCCTAATACTGCGTGCAATCTCCATGTGCGTTGGGGTATCCGGTTAATTGGAAGGAGGAACTTCCGGTAAACTGCCGCCATCACCGGCTGGTGGTATCGTTACTTTCCCCGCACGATGATTTCGCCATGGCCCACCGCCATGTCGTTGAGGAATAATTTGTAGCGGTACGATCCCGGGTTCATCCCTGCCCGCACCGGACCGCTTTCCACTTGAATCCCCGTCGGCGCCTGGAAGATGTTGGAGGAAAAGGGCGACCGGTTCGCATCAAACTCAATTCGCAGAGTGCCGGCGTTGGAAAACCAAAGTGCCTGCTCGCCAGATTCGAGAACCACCGCTTCCGGCACAATCCCCACGAGAATTATTTTTTCGGCCATTTGTAAGGGTTAGCGCCTTCACTTGTTCAGCAGCTAGCGAATTCACAATAACACAGAGCGAAAACTTAGCGTGGAGCCGGACCAATCACCGGTTTACGCCTCGATGCGAATGTCAGGAATTACAGGCTCGCGCGAACGGCTTCCACAATATGCCGCGCCGAGATGCCAAAGGCTTCAATCAGCTCGTCCGGCTCGCCGGAATGTGGCATGCCTGTTACCGCAAGATGCTTCACTTTGCGGGGCATGGTCCCTTCAGTTACGAGGGCGGTGATCGCCGCCTCGCCCAATCCGCCTTCAGGATAATGATCCTCCACCGCAATCATTACCCCGCCGGCAGCTTTCACTTCCGCGCCGAGCGCCGCGCCATCAATCGGCTTCACGCAGTAAAGGTCAATCACGCGGACTGTAACTCCCGCCGCCTTCAATTGATCGTAGGCCTTCAGCGCCTCGTATAACGTAATTCCCGCGCCGATAACGACGGCTTGATCCTTGTCGCTTTGGCGAACGACCTTGAATCCCGGGATCGCGAATTTCTCGGTTGCCGAATAAATCACCGCCGTTTTGGGGCGCGAGGTTCGCAGATAACAAATTCCCGGCCGTCGCGCCATGCTTTCCACCAGCCGTTCGGTGCAGACAGCATCCGCGGGATACAAAACGGCCGCGCCATGTATGGCGCGGAACATGGCCATATCTTCGAGGGCCATCTGTGATGGCCCATCCTGGCCGATCGAAACGCCGCAATGGGAGCCGCAAATGTTCAGGTTACTGCGGCTGATCGAGGCCATGCGTACCTGGTCGTAGGCGCGCGAAAGGAAACAGGCGAAGGTATCCACAAAGGGCACTTCGCCGCGCGCCGCCAGACCCACTCCCACGCTCACCATGTTTTGCTCGGCAATGTAGGCCTGGAAAAAGCGGTCCGGATAGGCATCCCCAAAAATTTCCGAGTAGGTGGAATTTTTTACGTCGCCGGAAAGGGCCATCAGATTTGGATTTACCGCTGCCAGTTTTTTCAGCGCGTAGCCATACGCTTCGCGCGTGGCCATTTCCGCGCCAATGGCGTAAGCGGGCGGTTCCGGATCCGGAAATCCTGGCGGCACTGGCAACGGATGGCGTTCGTAGGAAACTCCCGGATCCGGCGGAATCTCAGGCGCTGGACCCATCTCCGCCAGGGCTTGCTTCAACTGATCTTTGGAAAGTGTCTTGCCGTGCCAGTGATCCTTATCCGCCAGGAAGCTGACACCATGGCCCTTGATGGTCCGGGCAATAATCGCCTGAGGCTTGCCCTTTGTAGCGCGCGCGCGGTCCAGAGCGGCCAGCACTGCCGGCACATCGTGGCCGTCAATCACCTGCGCATCCCAGCCTTCGGATTCGAATTTGCGGCGATAAATGTCCATATCGTGCTGATACATCGTGCGGTCGCTTTGGCCCAGCGCGTTGATGTCCGCTAGCAAGGTCACATTATCGAGGTTGTAAAAGGAGGTAAAAGCCGCCGCCTCCCAAACCTGCCCCTCAGCCAATTCTCCATCACCCAGCAGGACGTAAACACGCGTCCCCGAATTATCTTTCTTCGCGCTGATGGCCAACCCGGCGGCCACCGAGAGTCCCTGCCCGAGAGATCCAGCGGCGGCGTCCACGCCGGGAACTCGTGGAGTGGGGTGCCCTTCCAGTTCACTCGAAAATTGACGGAGCGTCATCAGCCGTGAAATGGGAAACACGCCTGCTTCGGCCAGCGCGGCATAAAGCAGCGGCGCCGCATGTCCCTTGGAGAGCACAAACCGGTCGTTCTTCGTTGAATTTGGGTCCTTGGGGTCAAACTTCATGGCGTGAAAGAACACGCCCGCCACCAGCGCCGCCGCCGAAAGGCACGATGTCGGATGTCCCGAACCGGCCGCAGTGGTCGCCATCATCGAATAATCGCCCAGCAGCCGCGCCTTTTCCTTCACTTCCGCTACGGATTCTGGCTTTACGTCTTGCTGCGTCGTAACCGTCATACCCGCTCCTGTCTTGCGTCAATCGTGCCAAAATCTTTCGGCCTTACTCTACCTTAATTTAGATTGCACCGGTCAGGCTCTTGCCGCAAGTCCCGAATTTTGGCGGCGATGCATGGTGGAATCCGTAACGGCGCCCACCAATGTTCCTCTGGCGCCACGGAACGGCTGGCATCGCGCATTTTGGCGCATTGCGAAAATACACCCGAATGCTTCGCGAGGATTGGCTTGCCCAAAAATAGCTAGGTAAAACGCGGTTTGCCAGGACCGCCTTTGCGAAATGATACCTGGTGCGCTTCCGGTCCCAGTCCAATCACTAGCATGGCCATTAGTAACGCGGCGCCGGCGAACATGCTCATCGCCTGTGCATACGTGAAATGATGGGCCAACCGCGCTTCAATATACGCGCTGCCCGAGGCCAGCAGCGCTCCGAGCTGATAAGCAAAGCCCGGCAAAAATCCGCGCATCCCATTCGGGGAGAGTTCGTTGAGGTGCGCTGGCACCACGCCCCACGCTCCCTGCACCATGAACTGNNATGAATTGCATGGCGAACGCGCCCGCCATTATTGCCGCAAAGGCCGAAGCGAATCCCCACAGCGGAATCAGCAGGAGCGCGACCACCACTGCCCCCACCATTGAGCGCCGCCTCCCGAATTTATCTGACAGCAATCCGAAAAGGATTCCTCCCAGGATCGCTCCANNACACGATGGTCACAATCGCCGTCGCCTGCGGCGCAAACCCGCGTTGCTGCTGCAAGAATGTAGGGAATAAATCCTGCGTTCCATGCGAAATGCAAACCATCACGGCCATGAGTAGTGTCATGTAGGCCAGGCGCTTGCGGTTTCGCGTCACGTCTTTCACGTACGCGCGCCAGTCCATTCGCTGACTTGGAAGCTTGGATGCGGCAGTTTTCCATGTCTCGCTTTCTTTCACGCGGAAACGGATGAAGAGCGTCAGCAAGGCTGGCAGCCCGCCGATGAAAAACAATGACCGCCAGCCCCAGTGCGGAAATGCGGCCCAATACGCGGCCGCCGCTAGCAAATAGCCGAAGGCATACCCCTCCTGTAGCACGCCGGAAAGCATGCCGCGCCGCTTGACCGGTGCCGATTCCATCGCCAGCGCCGCGCCCACTCCCCATTCGCCGCCCATGCCGATTCCGTAGAGCAGCCTCAGAATAAGAAACACGCGGTAACTGGGTGCCAGTCCGGAAAGCACTTCCACTACTGAGAAAAACAGCACGTCGAGCATCAACGGCAGGCGGCGTCCATAGCGGTCTGCGAGATAGCCAAAAACCAACGCGCCCAGCGGACGCGTCGCCAAGCTCGCGGTGATAGCCAGCGCGATGTCGGGAATGGAACGGTGAAATTCCTTCGCTACCGGCGCTAGGACGAACACCAGGATGAAGAAGTCGAATGCGTCCAGTGTCCAACCGAAAAAACCCGCCAGGAGCGCATTTTGCGCCGCCGCTTTTTGTTCAGGACTTCTCTGCTCCGAGTTCTTGTTTATTGATGTTGCAGCCAGCGGTTACCCCTCCTCTTCATGGCGCGATATTTGGGAATGCGCTCGCCTACAATAATACGAGAGCAACGTCAGCGTCACCTCGCGTGGAATTGCGGCTGGTGTCTCCATATTTCCCAGGTATGTTTTATCGAGTCCGGCGCTGCTTTCGAGCGGATAGATCCGCGTTCGGTCCATGTTTTTTCGGGGGATGAGAATTGGATGCGGTTGCCATTTCTGCGGATAGACCGCGCGCGCGGTTCCGGCTAAACTGGATTCATTCCGCGGGGCTGTAGCTCAGATGGATAGAGCAGCAGTTTCCTAATTAGCTGCTTTCCATCCAAGTTGTTGATTCTCCATGAGGCTCGATAGGCGCGAGTAGTGGTGTTTCGGGCTTGTTCGGCGCACAGTTTGCAACGCAATTTGCAACGCGAGCGGAGGATGCATTTCACGATGATACGGAGCGGAGAAAGCTGCGATCAGGCGATTTCGCCGGTTGAGAGCAACGTCGTAACAACGCCTGAGTGGAGACGCGCGGGGCGGGGACGGAAGCGGGCCGGCGAATCGCGCGCTGCCGAGATTCGCGGTAGGCTCGCGGCGTGGAGACAGACGCCGGAGACGCGGAGGATGTCGCTTCGGACGCTCGCCGCTGAGATGGGCTGTTCGCACCAACTGCTGGGCTTCTATCTCAGGGAATGGGACAAGTGGCAGGGCCGGGAACACCGACGCGAGTCAGCGGAAATCCGGGCGCGTGCGAAGTCGGAAAACCGCGAACTGACGCCGGGGGAGTGGGCGCGGGATCGGGAGCTCTATAGAGCGCGCTTCCAGTGCATATTGCGCACCGCGCTAGAGGACAGGCTGAGGAAGATTGAGGCCGAGGCGAAGGCAGCCTCGTTCGTATTGACGAAGGGACAGATCAACTTTGTGAAGGCTTTTGCTCAGAGAGGCTTTCCAAGGGCGCAAACGATCCTCCAGAAGTGCGGCGGGACGGAAAACGGTCTTCGGCGACGCTCGGTTGGCGCGCTCGGAAGAAGCAGTGTGAAATTTAGCAAGAATAATTTGCCACGGAGTTCGCCTGATGCCGCTAAGTCCTTTAGAAGTGAATAGGAGGGGCTGGCAACACCGCTAAAACTGTCCCTCGTGCCCTCGCCTGAAACATCACGAGAAAACCTCGCCAAAGCGCGCGCGGTATGGCGGCGGCCTCGGCCCTTGCGGTGCTATCGGGAGGCTCAGGTAATCCGGCGGCTGGTGTGGCAGTGGTTCGCCTGTGGGGATGCTCCTTGCGGAACGAAAAAGTGGTCTGGCCGCACTGTGGCCCGGCGGCTGGGGATCAGTCATACCTATGTCCAGAAGCTGGTGCGCGAATTTAAGGCGGATCTGGTGAAGGCATGCCGCGAGCAGCAAGGCAGGGCATGGGTCACGATCTGGGACCTCGATGAGCCGCAAAAGCAAACTCAGCAGGAAAGGATGCAGGGGTATCTGCGCTGGCCGTGCCTTTGGACGACAGTTGAATACAGGATTGGAAGCAATGTTGTCCGAGCCGTTGTGAAGACGAAAGCTGCCGAAGCTCGCACGGCTGCGGCCGCTCTCCCGCCGTCGCAACGTAACGCCATCTACGGGGAACATGAGCAGAGGTGGGCGAATGGGCGCTTTCGCCCGGACTTCGCCGTGCCGCCGGAATACTTGCCTACGCCGCAATACTCGCCGGTTCCTGTTGGTCGTCGGATACTTCGACGGCGCTTTCGACCGGGGCAGATCGGATGGAATCGCTGGCCGGGGGGCCGTCCGAGATTCCACTAGCTGGGCGCTTGGCTCCTGTTTTCGGCGATCCCGCCGATGCGACGAGGCTGGGGGTGAAACCGGATAGCGGCAACGCCTGATTACGGTTTCAGTTTGACCGGGGTCTTTGAGGCGTCCTCAACTTTGAACGCCTCGCCGGTGCGCGTGTTGAAGATGTAGGCGTTGTAGGGGTGGATTCCCGTCGCCATGATTACCCAGTCGTTCTGCTGCTGCGGCATTTCCTGAGCCGAGACTTTGTGGGGTGGCAAGAAATTGCCAAGCACCACTCCCAGCACAAACAACAGCACGCCTGCGGCTACGTTTAAGCGGTTCATGTTCTCTCCCTTTGGATTCGGATGCTTCGTCTTTCACTCTTTTAACATTGATAGGGAAATCAGCGCTGTGGGCGCACAGCGGGTCGTGGACGCAATCGCGCTTGTTATGGTGGGATACTAACTCTAGTTTTTAGGTCGTCCACAAGCCTGTCGGCGGAGATCACGGTTTCTTTTTCCCGGTTTTTTTCTCTGATCGCCAACCTTCTGTGGTCATTTTCAGACCAAAGGGAAGTTTTCGTCTTTGCATCGTAAATAGTGAGCACGAGTTGAGGGTCTACGATGTGGCTGCTGTGAACCTGGGTTGTGTTGTTGTAGGTGTTGGTAGAACTCCAGACCCGTGTGCCTTCGTCAACCACCCTGTAGGATAGCTCCACGATCAGATCAGCTTCGTCGGGGGAGCCAGCAATTTTGTACCTGCCCCATTCTTTCATCTTTGAATAAAATTCATCGTAGGCAAGATTGCTTCCGCCGCCGTTGGATAGGAATATTTTCTTTGCTTTTACGACCTGTGCGGGGAGCGGCGCTGGGGGTGGAGCTTGTTTATTGTATTTGGCAGGGAGCGAGTGGGGCCAAAGAATGGCGCACGAGATAACAGCAAGGGCTATTCTGCACATGGGCCGACTCTAGGGCGTCACGCGGAAGGGCACATTGCTTGAAAGCGTCCCGCCGGGCGTTACAACTTGGACCGTCCCACTCGTCGCACCGGCGGGTACGGTGGTGGTGATCTGCCGCCCCACCTTTTCGCGGTGACGCTTCCCTTCTCGGTCGTAGTAATTGATGTGCCAGATATTCGATCCGCGGGGATGCTCGTAGACGCCGCGCTGGCGGGCGCTCACTGTAAATCGTTCCCCTTGGCGCAATACCCGACTGCCCCATTGGCCAATCTGAAC
>PKXT01000278.1 GCA_003133505.1 Acidobacteriota bacterium | reverse complement strand
AACATCGCTTCGGCGTAATGCAGCGGAAACGGCTGATGGAAAAGGGTTCCGCGCCCCATGTGCTGGTAATGACCGCTACGCCCATCCCGCGAACGCTGGCCTTAACCCTCTTTGGCGACCTCGATGTTTCCGTGATTGACGAAATGCCGCCCGGCCGCACACCCATCGAAACCCGTTGGACGGCGGACGAAAAATTGCCAGCCGTGTGGGAGTTTGTTCGCCGAGAAATCTCACGCGGGAGGCAGGCCTATGTTGTATATCCTGTGATTGAAGAATCTGTGCGGGAATTGAAGGCCGCCACAGCCGAATATGAGCGGCTGGCCGCTTCTGAGTTTCAAAGCTTACGCGTTGGATTGCTGCATGGCCGGCTGCGCACCGACGAAAAGGATGCGGTGATGGAACGCTTCCGCAGCGGCGAAGTGCAGGTGCTGGTGGCAACCACCGTCGTGGAGGTTGGCGTGGATGTGCCCAACGCGACGGTAATGGTAATCGAACATGCCGGACAGTTTGGCCTCGCCCAGCTTCATCAACTTCGTGGGCGAATTGGCCGCGGGCGAAATCGCAGCACATGTATTCTCGTGGCTGGTCGTAAAGTGACACCGGAGGCGCGCGAACGGCTCGAAACGCTGGTTTCCACTACCAACGGATTCGAGATCGCCGAGAAAGATTTGCGGATGCGCGGCCCGGGAGAATTTTTTGGCACTCGCCAGCATGGCGATATGGCGTTTGCCGTCGCCCATCCGCTGCGCGATCGCGAACTGCTGGAACTGGCTCGCCATGAGGCGCTGACATTGACCGGCGATCCCGCACAAGCGGGCACGCTACAATCCATTCTGGCGGCGCTGGGGGCAGCGTGGGAAAAGCGCTATAACCTGGCGTCAGTTGGGTAGCTAACGCTTGCTGATCATCTCCGAAGCGCGTGACTTCACGGATTGAAAACCGAGATCTGTGACGTTAGTGCCGCGGCTTGAGCCGCGACTCCCTAAAAGAATTTGAGCACTAGGAAGCGGCCTTTGCTAAAGTTAGCGCCTGATCGGATGGGACGATGAGTTGCGATGCGTGTAATTGCAGGAAAATATCGCCGACGGACACTGCGCACTCTTGACGGGCTTGCCTTGCGGCCCACCAGCGACCGGCTCCGCGAAACGCTTTTTGATATTCTCGGCCTCTCCGTCCAGGGCGCACGGTGGCTGGATATTTATGCCGGCTCCGGGGCAATCGGCATTGAAGCTCTCAGCCGCGGCGCTGTAGAAGTAGTTTTCATCGAGAGTAACCGTTCGGCCATTAACGTGATCCGTCAAAACCTTAAAGCTCTAAATATCAGCACCAAAGCTAGTGTAATGGCCGCCGACGCAAGTGTAGGATTGCAACAATTGGCGACGCGTGAATTTATCGCCGATTCCATTTTCCTGGATCCGCCGTATAATCTCGCCGACGAATACCAGGCTACGCTTGAATGTTTGAATGATTTCGCGATCCTTGGCGCGGGCGGCGTCATTATCGCTGAACATGCTCGTCGCAATCCCCTACCCGAGCGCTTCTCACGCCTCGTACGAGTTCGTGTAGTAGAACAAGGGGATGCAGCTCTAAGCTTCTACCGTCGCGCCGGTGGCCTCCAGTCCCATGATGCGCGCGAACAATAGGGCGGCGGCACGTTGCTGCTCGGCTCGCATCGTATAATGCCGCCTATGGGCCAGATCGGCCATCCAATGCTGCCATCCGGATCCGCGCCACCGTCCGCCAGCTCTCCCCAGTTTGGAGTGGCGTGGGAGCCGCGCGGCCAATCTCTGAGGGAGAATGTCCATGCGCTCCTGAACGGCCCTTGGACCGCTCGCTCATCTCCAGATTCGGACGCGGATTCCCCAAGCGCGCCGCTCTATCTCGGCCCCAGTTGGATCGCCAGCCTTCACGCACGCAATGCTCTGCTGGCCTCCGTCCTGATTCATGTGGTTGTCTTGATGAGCATCGCGCTCCGGCCAGTACCAGTCCCACGAGCAGACGAACCAGCTATGCAAAGCGCGCACTATGAATTGACGTGGTATCCCATGCACGATCTGCCGCGCCTGTCGCCCCCGGGCACACGAAGAGCGAATATCTCGCACACTGCTCAAATGGCCCAGCCCGGTGCCGATGCTTACCATCCACGCCAGACCATACTTTCGCAGCCAATGGTGCCGACGCATCCACGCCAGACTCTGATCGTTCCTCGCGCGCCTTTGACAGCGCCTAAAATTCTGCCGGCTTTGCCAAATGTAGTTCAGTGGTCGGAAGTGCTGCCATCTTCGCAACCGGCACGGCCCAGCCTTAGCGCGCGAGTCTCCCACCAGACGCCGCTATTGCCTACGCGTGACAATCAAAAACCTGCCTTGCCCGATATCAGAGCTGGCAACAATCCGCCGGGCACTCTGCTATTTGCCGATGCAACACCTGTTGTCCCGCGCCCGCGTCTTCCCGTCGCTCCAGGCGGAGCACGGCCCACAGCGCCAGTGGCCCCAAATAGGGCTGGGGCGACACCCGCTCCTCAGATTGGCGGGACGAATGCAAATGGTCGGTTCAACCAGAACTGGATTGCTCTTTCGGCTGAGCCGGCGCCTGTGCCTCCGCCGCCAAATCCTCCCGAGGGAAATCTGTCCGCCCGATTTTCTGTTTCTCCAGCTGGGTTAGGGCATGGAAGTCCCGATGGCGGCCACGAGGCCGGCGGCGGCGGGCCAGCGGGAATCACGATTGGCGGCGGAAATGAAAGGGGAACTGGGTCCGACTCCGGTGCTGCTAGTCATGCGGGCAGCCAACCGGGAATCCCACCGCCATCAGCATTAGCGGGACGTGGATCGCTCCATGTGCTTCCCGGCAGCGTCGCACCAGAGCCATTGCGGTCCGCAGCATCGCGACCACCCTCCGAAGTCCCCATGGCGTCCGGCCTCAATGACCCTGAACATGTGCTAAAAACGAAGCAGTTCTATACCCTTTTCGTGAACATGCCCAACCTCACCAGCTCGGCGGGAAGCTGGGTTATGAATTTTGCCGAGCTTGATGCCGATGGCGAACCCGCGCCAAGGCGCGAAGGTCTCGCCGGTCCTGTGCCTCTTCGCAAAGTGGATCCAAAATATCCGCCTGACATGGTAAACGAACATGTCGAAGGAGAAGTGCTCCTCTATGCAATTATTCGCGCGGATGGTTCCGTGGATAGCGTTCAGATCGTTAAAGGGATTGAGCCTGAATTGGATCGTAATGCCATGCAGGCGCTATCGCGCTGGAAATTTCGCCCGGCGCTTCGGAACAATCAGCCGGTAGAACTGGAGGCTTTGGTGCGAATTCCCTTTCGGTACAATCCGTTTTGAACACTGTCCCAGCTGTCCGCTCGAACTGGAACTCCTAGACCGAGAGAATCGTAATCAGGCGGCGAATGTCGGTGGACANNAAGCACGCCCTGCCGGTAACTAACAATCACCTTTCCCGCTCGCAAACGCTCATAAAGATCTTTCGTTCTTGCCGGCGTGCGTCCGGTTACGCAAACAAACGGACCGCGGAGTTCCGCTTCAGCCGGGCTGGACAGCACGCAACGATCGCGAGGCAAGCCATCAATTAGCTCCTGGATCAGCGCGCTATTGTGTTCCTCGACCGTTGCGGGAGTGATCCGCTGCACAAACTCTAGCGAAGCATCCATCGCGGCAAGATTGGAGAAGCTGGCGGTCTCCGGCATATCCCAGCGTCTCGCACCCGCGACAGCTCGTGGATTTTCAATCGGCAAATCGTGGACGTTGCGCGCACCTTCCAACGCCATCCAATAGACCGGTGAAGGCCGCAAGCGATCCCACCACTCACGCCGCACCCAGAAAAACCCTGTGCCATACGGACTGAGCAGCCATTTATATCCCGCACCAGTTATGAAATCGGCGTTCAATTGGCCGACGTTGATCGGCATGCCACCGGCACACTGACTCACGTCCAGCAGTAGCGCCGCTCCATTTGCATGACATGCCTGCGCCAGGCGAACAGCGTCCAGGTGAACTGCATTGTCGAACCGAACCAAACTTGCGGACACCACGCGGACGCGCGGCCTTAGAGCGGCAATGTAATCGTCCGCATCAATGAACCGTCCGCGCGGCGAAACCACCCGCACCTGTGCATCACCGGTGGCTACGAGCCCCAGCCATGCCGAAAAATGCACCGGGAATTCTCCCTGACCGACCAGGATTTCGTCGCCTGATCGCCAGTCCATTCCCTGCGCTACTGCTGCAAATCCCGCACTAGCCCCCGTTGCGAGGGCTATTTCATCCGTGTCGGCCCCAATCAATTGCGCCAATCGCGTGCGGACGCGCTCGGGAAGATCAAAATACATACCTTCGGGAATCTGGTGCGGCAGCTTCTTCCAGTNNCGGCATGGGCGGCGCGCGCGGAGACTAGCGGCAGTGGTCCCTGCGCGCACACATCCAGATAAGTTACATCGCCAAATTCCGCAAATTCTTTTCGCAAGTCCATACGTCCGCCAGATTCCGCTACGTTTAAATTAGAAGTGAGCGCGCAAATCCTGAAACCGCTGAATAATCAGCAACCGCCCTACACCGGTTCCAATTGCCGTGTGTTCCATTTCCCACGTGCGAGGATGGGGCACGAATACCGCGTTAAGCCCGGCCTTCAGAGCCGGATTGATATCGCTCCTGGGACTGTTGCCCANNGCCCACCATCCATCCATGAGACTTCACAACGTGAAACTGTCCGATGATACGTTCGTAGGTTTCGCGATCTTTTTCCGCTACGATCTCAATCGCGTCGAAATGAGTCTGCAATCCTGAACGCTCCACCTTGGCGGCCTGCTCAGCCACGTGGCCTTTGGTCACCAGAATCAGGCGATGCCGCGAGGCCAGATAGGAGAGGGTTTCCGGCACACCAACCAGAATCTTGGGCGGCTCTCTTCGCAACTTCTCCGCGAGCTCGGTGATTTCCTCTACCACTCCCTGCCGTGCCAGACTTCCCGCCAGTCTCGCATACGTGTCGTGGAGCGAACGATGGAAACTATGCACCCCATAGCCGTGCTGGCGGATATTATGCGTTTCAGTTTCGTTAAGGATATTTCTGATGTACTCGCGTGTGTAACCGAGAGGCTCAATGCGGGTGATGAAACCTTCAATCGTGCGCTGAAAGAAGACATTGTTCTCCCACAGCGTATCGTCGGCATCAATCAGGATTGTTTGGCGCGCCACGATAATCAGGGTATCCAGCAGCGCCGTTTACGCTTCTTTAGGTGGAGCAGCGGCGAGCTTTTCCAGAATCGCCAGCCCCATTTTTTGCAGTTCGCCAAACATGGCGATGTATTCCTGAAACTCTCGATTCAAGCCTAGCGACGTTTGTGCGTCATGGCGCGTACGCAACATCATGTCGCGCAGATGCACGGGGTGAGGCAGCACGGCATCGTCACGGAGTTCTTCCAGCGCGGTCATTGGATCGTAGTGGTACATGGCTCACCTGCTTCGGATTCAATATTATTGTACCGTGTCAACGCTCGTAACGGCTCAATTCCCGCATTAGTGCCGCGACCAAATTGGCCTTTCACAACAGATTGGCTACACTGCCCCAAGGGCTAGACCGCGGTCGTCCGAGATGGCTGAATCATTCCACCACACATTGTTCATTGATGGCTCGGCTGGCCGGCTGGAGGCGATGCTATGGACTTCCGCAGTACCGCAGCCTGCGCGAATCGCGCTTGTCTGTCATCCACACCCACTTTTTGGCGGCACGATGCACAACAANNGGGCACTGGCGAAGCAAACGACGTCCGCGCCGCTTTGGATTACCTTGCAGCGGAGTTCCCCCTGGGGCCAATCATTCTTGCGGGATTCAGCTTTGGCGCGTGGGTGGGATTGCGCGTGGGCTGCGAATACGCCCGGGTAAGCGAAATCATAGGTCTGGGAATCCCGGTAAATGCCTCCGATCTCTCCTACCTGGAATCGTTCCGCAAACCGAAGCTGTTTCTGCAAGGCGGAGATGATCAGTACGGTTCCACCGAGCGCGTCCAATCGCTGGTGGCGAAGATGCCGCCTCCTAAGCGGCTGGTGATCATCCCGGGGGCGGATCATTTCTTCGCGGGTCATATTCCCGAAATGACAGACGCATTGGACGCATGGCTTTCGGAATCTGTCGACACCAGAATCGCACCATCCGAGGCCGACGAAGAATACTAGGGAAGTGTGCTGCTAGTGTACTGTCCCGG
>PKXT01000092.1 GCA_003133505.1 Acidobacteriota bacterium | reverse complement strand
TTTCCGGGACAGTACACTAGGTTCTGCTAAACTCCCCGTCATTTGAAAGGGGGACATCTCATGAACCTCACGCGCATATTTCTCGCGGCTTTGGGCGCTTTCGTGGCCTATTTTGTCCTGGGAGGCCTGTCGTTCACTTTCGCGGCGCTTAAGAATGAATTCCTCAAATACCCGGCCGTGTACCGGGATCAGGCGGGACAACTGAAGCACATGCCCCTCGGAATTGCCGCCATGTTCGTCGGGATGGTCGTCCTAGCGGTGATTTACGCGATGCTCTACCAGGGCGGTTCCGGCCTTGTCGCGGGCGCGCGATTCGGCGCTCTCATCGGCGTCTTCGCCGTTTGCGCCTTTGTGATTCACAATTACGTCAACTTGAATATCGGTGGCGCTCTCACCGTTATATCCTCGATTGCTTACTTCATCGAATGGACCGTCGCCGGCATCGTGATCGGCCTCATCTACCGTCCCGCTCACTGATTTTTGCGTATTCTGTGTTGACCTGATACGCGTCTTTACCCGATCCCAGAACCGAACGCCCCTGTGTTACCATAGTGCGCTCCATGCACATCGTGGAAAAACGCCAGGTGCTCTCCGCCGAGGAGATGGACCGTACCCTTCAGCGGCTGGCGCACGAAATCGTTGAAAAATCCGGTGGCACCGGTTCCCTGGCCCTGATTGGAGTGCGCCGCCGCGGCGTCCCTCTTGCCCATCGTCTTGCCCACTCGATGCGTGCTTTTGCTGGTGTGGAAGTCCCCGTCGGCACTCTCGATATCACTCTTTATCGCGACGATCTTTCCACCGTTGGCGCGCAGCCGCTGCTGCAATCCTCCGAAATCCCTTTTATCGTGGACGACCGCGATCTTGTCCTGGTGGACGACGTTTTATACACCGGCCGCACCGCCCGTGCCGCAATGAACGCGCTCTTCGATCTTGGCCGCCCCATGCGAATTCGCCTGTGCGTTCTAGTTGACCGGGGCCATCGCGAACTGCCGATTGAAGCATCATTCGTAGGAACTACAGTGCAAACTAGCGCTTCCGAAATCGTGGAAGTTCAGGTGCGCGAAATTGATAAGCAAGACCGCGTGATGCTCATGGACCGCGTTGCAGATCGCGTGCAAGATTCGCCGCCAGGCAATAGGAGCTGACCAGACCACCGTGGCCCCCAGCTTTCGCCATCTGCTCGGGATCGAATCTTTAACCACTGGGCAAATTTCTTTTCTCCTCGAGCAATCCAAAATCTTTCAGGCCATTCAGCGAAATCCCCTCAAGAAATTGGCTACCCTCCGCGGAAAAACGGTGGCTCTCGCCTTTTTTGAGCCTTCCACGCGAACGCGTATCAGCTTTGCCACCGCCTGCGCGCGGTTGGGCGCGGATACCATGCTGCTCCAGGCCGACGCCTCCAGCCTGAAAAAGGGCGAATCGCTTCTCGATACCGTCCTCACCCTGGAAGCCATGAAGCCCGACGCCATCATCATGCGTCACGCCTCTTCTGGAGCCGCCGATTTCGCCGCCGCGCGTCTTGACGTCCCGGTAATCAATGCCGGCGATGGCACCCACGAACATCCCACCCAGGCTCTTCTCGACGCCCTCACCATTCTCGACCGCAAAGGCGCCATCGAAAATTTAAACGTCACCATCGTGGGAGACATCGCGCACAGCCGCGTCGCCCGCTCCAACATTCATTTGCTGAGCCGTTTCGGCTGCCGCATCACTCTGTGCGGTCCCGGAATGTGGGTTCCTCGCGAACTCGAATCTCTCGCTCCCGGCATTCGCCGTGTCGCCCGCATCGAAGACGCGCTCCAAGACGCCGACGTGGTGATGGCCTTGCGCGTCCAGCAGGAACGTATGAACGAACCCGCTCTCGCCGCCGAAGAATATATTTTGCTCTACCAGCTCACCCCCGAAAGGCTGCGGATGGCCCGTCCCGATGCCATCGTCCTTCATCCCGGCCCCATGAACCGCGGACTGGAAATTGATGACGCCGTCGCCGATGGCCCGCAATCCTGCATCCTCGAACAGGTAACCAACGGCCTCGCCGTGCGCATGGCTCTGCTCTTTCACTTGGTCGGCGGACCCAATGCAACGCAATCTGGAGCCCCTCAGACTGGAGAAGGTCCCAATGCTGCTGATTAAAAATGGCCGGGTCGTTGATCCCGCGTCCGGAACAGACTCCATTCTCGACGTGCTGATTGACGGCGATCGCATTGTCAGTACCGGCGCAAAACTCGAAGCTTCCAAAAAACAAACTTCTCCCGTGGAAGTAATTGACGCCACCGGCTGGACTGTCGCCCCCGGTTTTATTGACCTCCACTGCCATCTTCGCGAACCCGGCCAGGAAATTTCCGAGACCATTGAAACCGGCACTCGCGCCGCGGCTCGCGGAGGGTTCACCGCCGTCTGCGCCATGCCTAATACGCAGCCCGTGAACGACAATGCCGCCGTCACCCGCTCCATCGTGGATCGCGCCGCGCGTTCCGCTAGCGTTCGCGTATGGCCGGTCGGCGCGGCCTCACTCGGCAGCCGGGGCGAATCTCTTGCCGAAATCGGCGCCATGCGCGATGCCGGAATCGTGGCCGTCAGCGACGATGGCAAGCCCATCGCCAACGCCCGGCTGCTGCGCCAGATTATGGAATATTGCGCTGGTCTCAATCTGCCGGTAATGGAGCACTGCGAGGACGCTTCTCTATTCGCTGGCGGCGTCATGCGCGAAGGCCCGCGCTCCGTCCGCCTCGGTTTGCGCGGCATACCGGCGGAATCGGAATCCATCTGCGCTGGACGCGACGTGGAAATGGCCGGCCTCACTGGAGCGCGCCTCCACGTCTGCCATCTTTCCGCGGGCCGCACTCTCGATCACGTTCGCGCCGCGAAAAAGTCGGGCCTGCCGGTCACCTGTGAAGTCACTCCCCACCACTTCACCCTCACCGACGAGGACGTAAGCTACAACACCCGCTTCAAAATGAATCCGCCGCTCGGCTCTCGCGATGATCGTGAAGCCCTGCTTGCCGGGCTCGCCGATGGCGCGGTGGATGCCATCGCCACCGATCATGCCCCCCATCATCCCGCCAGCAAGGAAGTCGAATTCGACCGCGCGCCTTTCGGCGTCACCGGCTTTGAGACCGCTCTCGCTCTTGCCATTGACGAACTCTTTCACACCGGCCGTTTGAGCTTGCCCCGTTTGGTGGAGCTTTTCACCACCGGTCCCGGCCGTGTTCTGGGAGTGGAAGACAATCGCCGCCTTGTCGAAGGCGGCTTGGCCGATCTCACCCTCTTTTCTCTCGATTCTCCCTGGACGTTCCGCGCTGCCGAATCCGCCAGCCGTTCGCGCAACTCGCCCTTCGACGGCCGTCAGTTTCGCGGCGCTCCCATGGCCACCATCGTCGCCGGCCGTATCGCCTGGCGCCGTTCGTAAGCTTTGCTCTTCGTAATCCAGCCCCGAAAGCCTATCCTGGCGAGCTTTGAAATCGAATCCCCTTCGTATGCCAAAGTTTAGGGGCCCCCTCCAACTTTCATACCCTAGATATTGGCGAAGCCGTCAGCATCCTCGGCTGAAGCCCGCCTTTAGGGTCCTTACAGACACGCGGTCTTGATTAATTCTCGTTCCCCGCGCAATGTAATTACCGGCGCATCGGCCGTTACCGCGCATATTCAATCCACCACTGGCTATAGGTCGACGCGAACGCCGGACGAGAGGAATGCGAGGGGTGATGTATCAAACGAAAAACTAAATGGGGAGGTGTAATTTGGCCGCATCATCGCAGGCCAATACCCCGGCTGATGCGGAAACTACCCGATTTCAAATCGCAACTCCCCAGCGTTTTAATCGCCACACGGCTGACAGTCGCAAGTCTGTAAGCTATGTGGAATGTGAGGTTAGAGTTTTCTAATCGGCACAAAACCTCGACTTTCGCGGTTACGCTGGAACTAGCATGCAAAAACGCGGTTTTCCAAAAAAATCGCACTTCTTGGGCTAGTGCCCGCTTGGCTCGGCGGCGGGGTGCATGCCGTGTTGAGGCACTTCATGGACGCCTCGTGTGGATGGCTCCATGTGATAACGGAAGAGATGGTTTAACGGCCCCGGCCCTTTTCCGATGGCGTAGGAACGCGCAATCGCCTGGGTCACATAAACCTTCGCCAAAATCACGGCCTGCTGGATGTGCTGGCCGAGCGCGAGCTGCGCCGCTAAAGCCGAGGAAAACGCGCACCCGCTGCCGTGGGTATTTTCGCTGCGAATGTGTTCCCCCTCGAAGACCATCGTCGCGCCGCCGGTGCACAGCACGTCCACCGGCTTTTCCAAATCGCCACCGGTCACAATTACGGCCTTCGCGCCCAGTGCGGCCAGTTTTTGCGCGGCTTCCTTCATCGCCGCAATATTTCCGATGGGCATTCCCGTCAGGAGTTCCGCCTCCGCCACATTCGGCGTAAGCACCAGCGGACGATGGGCCAGCTCTTCGCGGAGAAACTTGATCCCGGCGCTGTCGAGCAGTTCCGCGCTTCCCGACGTCGGCTTGATTACCGGGTCAAGCACCACGTGTTCAAATTTGTGCTTGTCCAGAAACTCGGCCACCACCACCGCATTGGCCCGGCTGCCCAGCATTCCGATTTTTACGGCGGCAATCTGCAGATCGCCGGCCAGCGCGTCCAGTTGTTCGCGCAGGGTGTTCGCTGGCGTGATGTGTAACGCCGAAACGCCCAGAGTGGATTGGATGGTGATCGCCGTCACCGCCGCCACGCCATAGGTGTTGTGCGCGCCGAAGGTTTTTAAGTCCGCCGAGACGCCCGCGCCGCATGAGGGATCGAATCCCGCGACGGTCAGCAATATTGGAGGCGCCGAATTTGATGGTGTATCCGCCAATGGCTCGCACCCTCCCGCAAAAGAAAAAGAAGGCGGAAGAAAAGGTCGGCGCCCATCTTCCGCCTAATGCGAAATGTACGCGCGTCGCCCAGCGCGCGCAAGAGTATTCTTCGCTTGCGCGAAAATTTTTGAGAATATCTTGGTTTTGTGGCGCGGCGCCCGGGTAATGGCTACGGAAAAAGGCCACGGACAAGCGTGGCCTCTGCCACGCGTCCAATGGCGAGAATGTAGGCCGCGGTACGCATGGGCACATGATATTTCTTTGACGTTTCATATACGTCGTTGAATGCCCGCCGCATCACGATTTCGAGTTTTTGGTTTACCTCGGATTCGGGCCAGGAGTACGATTGCATGTTCTGCACCCATTCGAAATAGCTGACGGTCACGCCCCCGGCATTGGCCAGGATGTCGGGTAACACAGTGATACCTTTCCGCGCCAAGACCTGATCGGCATGGGGAGTCGTCGGACCGTTGGCAGCTTCCGCGACAATTCGCGCGCGAATCAGGTCGGCATTGTTCAGCGTGATGACATTTTCCAGCGCAGCGGGAATCAGAATGTCGCACTTGAGGCCCAAAAGATCCTCGTTCGAAATGCGCGATGTGCCGGGCATGCCGACGACAGTGTTGGCGCGCTCCTTGTAGCGCAATGCTTTGGCCGGATCGATCCCGCGCGAACTGAATACACCCCCGCGCGAATCGCTGATGGCGATAATTTTCGCCTTCTTCGCAGCAAATAATCGGGCGGCAATCGCGCCCGCGTTTCCGAAGCCCTGAATCGCCACTGTGGCGCCGCGAAGGGGAATATGCCGCGCCTTGCAAGCCTCTTCGGTAACAAACAAGCACCCTCGTGCTGTGGCTTCGCCGCGACCCTCGGAGCCGCCAATCGAAAGAGGCTTTCCGGTCACCACCCCGGGCACAGGGTAGCCAACGATCATGGAATATGTATCCATGATCCATGCCATCGTCTGTGAATCGGTGTAAACATCTGGCGCCGGAATATCGCGCTCTGGTCCGANNCCAGCTCGCCCTGCGACATCTTGTGGGGGTCGCAGATGATGCCGCCCTTGGCTCCGCCATAAGGAATATTGACAGTGGCCGTCTTCCAGGTCATCCACGCGGCGAGTGCTTTCACTTCATCCAAGGTCACATTGGGATGAAAACGAATTCCGCCCTTCGCCGGTCCGCGTGAAATGTTGTGCTGGACGCGGAAGCCGGTAAACACCTTCACTTGGCCGTTGTCCATTTTTGTGGGGACGGAAACTTCCAGGATACGCTTCGGAGCGCGAAGAATCTGGCGCAGGCCGGGATCGAGTTTCAAATGTTCCGCAGCCAAATCAAATTGCATTTGGGCGATGCGGAAAGGGTTCAGGTCCTCACGCGGAATAGTTTGCGGAACTGCTTGAGGTGCTGGTGCTGATTGTTTCAACATGGCCATCGCGTACTCCTCCCATCCGGGTGCCTCGGCGCGTCAGGCTGAGCCAGTCGCTTCGAAGTTGTGCCGTCGTCGCCATTCTGACATGAAGCATTGGTCGCGGGGAGTTTAGTAATGGCGACTATTCCTGTCAATAAAAACCGACAATATATCTTTTTTTTGGTGCTTGTTCCACGATCGCAATCGAGGGAAAATTCGCTATGCTGCGTATACTCAATGAGTTAGGGGAATTAGGGCAAAACCCGATATTTGTCACTGCGGGCATGTCCTGGCAGTATGGCGAACCGCGGGATGAAAGTACATTTGACCCAGGCAAACAGCGGGGCTAATCTCGCGATTGTATATTTAGCACGATAATTCACTCCGGCGAAGACAACCGGAAATCCAGTTTCCGCTACATGGCGTACTTCAGTCACAGGGGAGCAGCCGCAAGCTGTGGAACAGCAGACGGGGGCACAAAACGAGCCTCTCGATCAGGATCTGGTTAGAGCGATAGCTGGCGGGGATCAGGCATCCCTGGGACGCCTGTATGACCGTTATAGCGGTTTGGTGTATAGCGTCGCTCTGCGAGTTCTGCGAGATACAGCGGGTGCGGAAGAAATTCTGCAGGACATCTTTATGCAGCTGTGGCAGAAGGCCTCTCAGTTCGATGCCGAACGTGGTTCTTTGCCAGCGTGGCTTCTGGTGATGACGCGCAATCGTGCAATTTCGCGGCTGCGGCGGCGCGATCCGATCAGTGAGGCGACCATTGAAGAAGCATCCGCGTCGCTTCCGTATCGTCTGGATAATTTCCTGATCCAGCAAGAGCTGCTTGGCAAAGTGCGTATGGCGATGGACGGATTGCCCGTCTCACAGCGTGAAACGCTGGAACTAGCTTATTTTGAGGGACTGTCGCACAGCGAGATTGCCGAACGTACAGGCGAGCCGTTGGGAACAATTAAGACCCGCTTGCGTTCTGGGGTACAGATGCTGCGTCAGCAGTGTGACTTTTAATGGCCGCATACCACATCCCGGCGGAAGATTTTGACCTACTGGCGCTAGGCGCGCTGGAACCAGGCGAACTGCAGGCTGCCGAAGAACACGTTCGTGGCTGCAACCAGTGCCTGCGCGACATGGCGGCTGCCCAAGCTCGCATGGCCATTTTTGCGCTGTCGGCGCCCCAGAAGAAACCGTCTTCTCAGATCAAAGAACAGTTGATGGCACGTATCGCGGTAACTCCTCAACTCGCGAGCACACAGGGGCCGACCGTTGTGGCTGGGTCAGCTTCTACGCCAAGAGCGGTAGACCTGCAAGCTCCTGGGCCATATGTAGAGGGCCGAGGTGCCGCGCCAATTCGCCCCCCCAGAAAACCGGCATGGACATTTGCTTGGACCGGTTTGATCCTTGGCCTTGCCACAGCTTCGATCCTGCTTTGGGTTGGCAATGCACGCTTAGGTCGTGAAACGGAAATCTTGCGGCAGGAAACCGCGCAACTCCAGCAGAACACGGCACAACTCCAGCAGGAAGAAGATCAAAATAGCACTCTCCTTCATCTCTTTACCGCCCATGACACAGTGCAAGTTGCCCTGGCGCCTGCCAGCGGGCAGAATGCCGGCGCGGCGCGTGTGGAATATAACTCCCATCGCGGCCTCCTTTTTTATTCTGGAAACTTGCCAGCCCCCCCCGCCGGGCGAAATTATCAATTGTGGCTTGTTCCGGTGTCGGGCAATCCCATAAGCGCCGGAGTATTTACTCCAAATCGCGAAGGGCGAGCTACCATCGTCCTGCCTCAGTTGCCTGCGGGTGTGGCGGCGAAAGCGTTCGCCGTAACAATAGAGCCTGCGGGCGGGGTGCCCCAGCCCACAGGTCCAAGAGTGCAGATTGGAGCCGTCGGCTAAAGGCGGTGCCGGCCGGTTGGCTGACCCGCCGGGCATTATTGCAGGTTCGCCCGGCTCTTAAAACTTATATGCACCCGACTAGATCGCAGGTGCACCATGCCGGCATGTAACCCTCTGAGCGCGTGAAATCCGAATTCCAGTACCTATTTCCCATAGTTTTGATACATTATTTACGCTGCTACCAGGAACATGGCGGCGTCCGACGATTCTGTAGTTACGGGAGGAAATACAAAGATGAAGAAAGTGCTTAGCATGCTTGGCATCGCGGTTCTCGCCATCGCAGCTTTCGGGGTGAACGCGCACGCCAGCATGAAGGACAAGACATGGACTGGATGGATTAGCGACAGCTCGTGCGGAGTGAAAGGTGCCGACGCGAGTCACGCGGCGTGTGGGGTGAAGTGCGTGAAGGACAAAGGCGCTTCGTGGGTGTTCGTTACCTCCGCCAAGAAAGTAATCAAGATCGACAATCAGGATGCGGTCAATTCTGACAACGATCTGGGCCACCAGGTAAAGGTGACCGGACACATGAATGCCGATGGCACCATGCACGTAACCAGCGTGGCCGCGGCGGGCATGGCCATGTCCAAAGATATGTAAATGCGATTCGCGGGGCGAGGGCTGTTTGCCGAGGGCATTCAGCTTTCGTCCTGCCTTTCGTATTCTTCCAAAACGCTCCGTACTTCTGCCTCTTTAATCCTGGCTTAGTTGTAGTTTGCCCATCCGCATTGACCCTATGCCTTTGGTTGCAAGAGCGGAGCTAATCGCTGGACGTGTTGGTGTCATTCGGAGTTTTGGTTTGCAGAGATACAGTCGACGCCCATGTACGGGCGCAGCACTTCTGGAATTTTAATGCTTCCATCCGATTGTTGATAATTTTCCACCAGAGCCAGCCAAGTGCGGCCCACGGCCAGTCCGCTGCCGTTCAGAGTATGGACAAATTCGCTCTTGCCTCCACGCGCCTTCGCGCGAATGCCGGAGCGCCGCGCTTGGAACGCCTCGGTATTCGAACAGGATGAAATCTCCATGAACTCGCGCGATGATGGCAGCCACACCTCAATGTCATAAGTTTTCGCCGACGCGAAACCCATATCGCCGGTGCAAAGCTGCATCACGCGATAATGTAGTCCCAGCTTCTGCAGGGTATCTTCCACGTCGCGCACCAACGCCTCCAATTCTCCGTAGCTGTGCTCCGGCTTGGTGAACTTGAAAAGTTCCACTTTCTGAAACTGGTGGAGGCGTTTCAGGCCTCGAGTGTCTTTACCGGCGGCTCCCGCTTCAGAGCGAAAGCAGGCCGTCCACGCGCAATACTTCAGCGGGAGTTTTTCGGCGTCGAGGGTCTGATCGCGGTGCAAGGAAGTAAGTTCAACTTCGGCGGTGGGCGTGAGCCACAAATCTGAACCTTCGATGTGAAACATGTCCG
>PKXT01000102.1:3423-3570 GCA_003133505.1 Acidobacteriota bacterium | reverse complement strand
CACGCCCTCATGCCCCAGTTGAGTTTAGCCATGTCTCCCTCCTCGCCCTCCGTTCACCGTAAAGGGCACGTTGCTAAAACCGTGCCGCCGGGCGTTACTTCAGACCAACAGCCAGGCTGAAGACAGTGCCACAGCCATCGACATCGG
>PKXT01000102.1:0-3330 GCA_003133505.1 Acidobacteriota bacterium | reverse complement strand
CGTAGAAGTTTCCGTCGGTGCCTTGGACCAGTCCTGCGGAGGGGACGGCGCCATCCGTCGCGTCGAAGTTGTACAGTACAGTCAGCATGCCATTCGGCGTGATTTTAAAGACCGTTCCGTTGCCAGAGGCCCCGCCGCCACTCGTGGTCCCGTAAAAGTCCCCATCGATGGCCTTGATCATCCCCGCTTGGACGAAGTAGCCGTTCGTATAGTTGAAGCTGTGCAACGTGGTAAACCGGCCGCTGGGTGCGATCTTGAAGATCGTGCCACAGCCATCTAGACACTCCCCCCCGGCCCCGCCATTGATCGTCGTTCCGTAGAGGTTTCCATTAGGGCCTTGGACCAGTGCCGCGGCAGGGTAGGCGCCGTCCGCAGTGTTGAAGCTGTGCAACGTGGTCAGCTTACCGCTTGGGATGATCCTAAAGACTGAGCCGTAATAGATGTTGGCCCCGCCGCTTTGCGTTGTCCCATAGAAGGCCCCATCAGAGCCTGGCACCAGCCCTGCTGCGGGATAAGCGCCGTCCATGCAATTAGTCTCTGAACAAAACATGTAAAGCGTGGTCAGCTTTCCACTGGGGGTGATTTTAAAGACGGTTCCACAGCCTTGGATAGAGACAATGATGCAGGAGCCGTTGGTCCCGCCACCCTCTGTTGTTCCGTAGAAATCCCCATCGGTGGCTTGGATTAGTCCGGCTTCGGGTGTGTTGCCGTCCGCGCAATTGCTTTGCGAGCAGAAGTTGTAAAGGGTCGTCAACGCGCCATTCGCGGTAATTTTGAAGACCGTGCCACTGTTGTTGGCCCCGCCATTGCTCGTTGTCCCGTACAAGTTTCCACTGGTGCCCTGGATGAGGGCTGCCGAGGGGAATTGGCCGTCGGTGCCGTCGAAGCTGTGCAGCGAGGTGAATGACACAGTCGGAGCGACCGTCGTCTGCGCGGGCAAGGCAATCGCCGCCGTCGCCCACAGCAGAAAAATGCCGCACGCCCTTATGCTCGAGTTTAATTTGATCACGTTATCTTCTCTCCTCGCCGCCTTCGCGGCTNNTGATTTCGGATTTCGATTTCACAGTGAACGTAGCCGCAGTGCCGTGAAACGTGACCTTGGTCGAACCTGTCAAATTGGTGCCCAGGATGTTGACAGCAGTTCCCACAGAGCCGGCGGCCGGCTGCGTCTCTACAAACGGGCCGAGATCAACAGATAGACTGAAGGCCGTTCCGGAGTACAAGACCCCGCCCTCGGCTGTTGTCCCGTAGAACCTTCCATTAGTGGCTTGGACCAGCCCCGCCGAGGGGTCATTCCCGTCTGCACAACCGTATTGTAAACAAAAGCTGTAAAGTGTGGTTAATGTGCCGCTTGGCGTGATTGAGAAGATCGTGCCGGAGCTGCCAGCCCCTCCGCCGGGTGTTGTCCCATAGAAGTTGCCATCGGTGCCTAGGACTAGGCTCGCCCTGGGGCTCTCGCCATCGACTAAATCGAAGCTGTGCAGGATCGTCAGGGCACCGTTTGGGGTGATTTCGAAAACTGTGCCGAAACCTTTGCCCCCTCCGGCGGTCGTTATTCCGTAGAAGTCCCCATTGGTGGCCTGGATCAGCCCAGCGGAGGGTCCGCTGCCGTCCGCGCAATTGCTTTGCGAGCAGAAACTGTAAAGCGTGGTAAGTGCGCCGCTGGGGCTGATTTTAAAGATCGTTCCTTTGTTGTTCGCTCCGCCGCCATCGGCCGTCCCGTAAAGATTCCCGTCGGTGGCCTGTACCAGCGCGGCTTCTGGGTAGTAGCCGTCATCGCAATTCAGTTGGGAGCAAAAGCTGTGCAGCGTGGTCAGCGTGCCACTGGGAGTAATCTTAAAGACCGTGCCATCGCTCTTAAGGCCGCCGGAGCTCGTTGTTCCGTAGAAATCCCCATTGGCCGCCTGGATCAGCCCCGCTTGGGGGAGTTCGCCGTCCGTGAGGTCGAAGCTGTGAAGCGTGGTCAGCATGCCACTGGGGGTGATTTTGAATACCGTGCCATCTCCGTTGGCCCCGCCCTTGTAGGTTGTCCCATAGAAGTCTCCATTGCTGGCTTGGACCAGTCCCGCGTAGGGGTTAGAGCCGTCTGGGCAGTTGAGTTGGGAACAAAAACTATAAAGCGTCGTTAGCGCGCCGTTTGGCATGACTTCGAAGACCGTCCCGCAGCCCAAGGGGCACATGCTGTTGCCGCCATAGTAAGTTGTCCCGAAAAGGTTGCCATTGGTGCCCTGCACCAACGCAGCCACAGGGGTCCCGCCGTTGGTCCCGTCGAAGATATACACCGTGGTGAATGTCTGCGCAGGGAGAGCAACCGCCGTCGTTCCCCAGAGCAAAAAGACACCACAGGCCTTCATCAACGAATTGAATTTATTCATGTTATTTCCTCGCCGCCGTCGCGGGTTTCGGCCCCGATTGGGACGTACCCGGAGCATAGTGCCTTGGCCGGGCCGTGTCTATGACCATCTATTTGTCAAGGGAGCCAGTTTTTCACAGCGTCGGGCAACTGCCCTGAGCATTGTGGACAATCGCCCTCGGACGCTTCGGTCGGGCACGGCGCTCCACCGCACCGCTTTCGTCGCTAGGCTCCTCGCGCCACCGCCGGGACTTCGGACTGGTCTCCAATCCAAATTGCCATCTTATGCCTCCTCCGGAATTATCCCGCCGAATCGCACGCTCTCAAACGGCTCAAAGGCATCACGCAGCATGGCCGCATATTTCTTGCGGTCGTATCCGTGCCAGCGTCCCAAAGGCTGTAGGCTCGCACCCGTTCGTGGGACGGCATGTTGGGATCAGCGCAGAATCTGTCTACAGCGATTGAGAATAAAGAGAAGTGTCGCAAGAGTGGGCTGCAAATAGCGCAATTTCGGCTGCGCTGGCTCGGAATTTCGTATCGTTGGGGGCGATCCGGACAAGGATGCTTTCTATTGACAAGAACAGAGCTTAGGGCGGAGAATCACAGACGTTCTTGGGGTCAAAAAGGAAATTCCTGNNTTAACGATGATTTTCCAGGGCCTAACGCAGTGGAAGGCTATAAGATCGGTCCCGGTGATTCAGCGGTCCATCTTGGCCCTTTTCCGACAAACGGCAAGGGTGGCGGCGGACCCCTTTCCGGGGGTCTTATTGTTGTGCGGCTCCAAAACAGCGATTTATATGTGGACGATGTGGCGTCGGACAATATCACTCACTTTGTTATCAATAGGGAGACCTGCCTTCTAATCCACGATCCAGTCTTATATCCTTCCGGAGACACGAAGATCGGGGATGGCGACCCTCTGGCAATCGCGCCGGATGGGCAAACGATGTTTATAGCCTCAACGGGCGATAATCGAA
>PKXT01000123.1 GCA_003133505.1 Acidobacteriota bacterium | reverse complement strand
ACAAGATCCCGCTGATGAGAAACTTGGTGAAACGCGCCATCGGAGGCGTGGAGGAGGCAACTTGGACCCCCTACAATGGGCAATAGATCCGTGGGGGAAAATTGTCCCTATCCATATTGCATGGTTCTTGATATGGGTGGCGGCGATCACGGGATTGCTCTTTCTTATGGTTCACGCCATTTACGTCCGGTATTTCGCCAAAGCTAAGGAGTTTGCGAGCAGCGATTCACCTCTAATCGCCGCGCGCGTACCTGAGCATGTGCCCAGACACTCGCTGACGGCGCGGCTGTTTCACTGGATCATGGNNCATGGCCGCCTCCATGTTCACATTGCTATTCACCGCCTTTCTCCCGAAGGTGGGTTTTCAATTCGACTGGGTCACCTATCATTGGATCGCAGGCTCCGTTTTGACCGTGTCCATCCTGTTTCACGTCATACACGCGTCCTTCTTCATGGATTTCTGGTCGATCTGGCCGGACAGGATTGACCTGCGGGACGCACGGAGAAGAATACTGCGGTTTGTGGGGAAGGCTGCGCCACCGCCAGACCGATTCGCCAAGTATCCTTTGGAGAACAAGCTCTACCACGGAGCCATCATCGCCGCCGGTCTGTCTTCCATCGTGACCGGTGTGTTCATGATGTTTCGCGTGCGCACGATCTTTTTCCCCCGCAATCCGTACCTTTTTACCGACATGACTTGGGGCACGATGTACGTGCTGCATGGGCTGGCGGGCGTCGGACTGATCGCGTTGATCATGATGCATGTTTACTTTGGGCTGCGGCCTGAAAAACGTGCCATTACGAAATCGATGATCTTCGGTTGGATGAGCCGCGACTTTTATCTGAAAGAGCACGATCCAACGCGATGGCCAGTCGAGGCTTCCGCGTCGCCTTCGAAATCGCAGGGAGCGAAGACCGAGGGATTGACGAATGCTGGCTGAGATATGGAGTCGTTGTGATGCCTTGGAAGAGTGCTACGAGTTCTTGCTGGCCTACGCCGCCCAGGGCCTCCCAACTGACCAGGGCAGCCAATCGGGTGGGCAAGTCCGTGAGTTCCTGCAGCGCACCGTGAAAGCCTTGACCGGGGTGGCGGAGATTTGTACGATGGCAGTCAAAGAGGAAGGTCTTGAGCATGCCGACAAATACCTGGCGTTCTTTGCGGTGCTTGATCGCGACGCTCGTGATTCTCTTGCTGCCATCGAACTGGTTCTGGCCCAACCCGCCATCAGTTCCCAACTAATAGACAACCTGAACGCCTCGATTCATCTCCGTGCGCTGCTCACGGACTTCTTTCTGGTGGGCGAGATCGTGAGGAACGGAGACAAACCGGCGGGGCGGGTGGTCACGAGCGAGGGCGAATGAGCTGCTGTCATTCGCCAAAACTCCTGTGGTTTGCAGAAATTCCTTGCGGGTGAGAGTTCAGCTAGGTGCGCAGCGCGGATATGGACGTGGACGGACTTGACCTAATCGGCAGTTTCTCTTACGCGGGCTGCGGAAAGTGCGAGGCCAGTGGGCGTTGATCTGCATGACCCACAATATTCTGAAGCTGCACAAAATCTGCTATGGACAACACACCCGGTCTCGGTGCCAAGCACTGCAAAAGCAGCCCACAGGAGCTCTCTTCCGTCGCCGAACACCGGCCCGGAGAAGCCACAACTCCAAAACAGCTCTTCCCAATACCCGGTTGATCGCCAATCAGGCCCCCCAACACCTTCAAATCCCATTTATCGGACAGGCTCCTAGCCAAAGATTCTCCCAAGCCAAGAGCGATTCAGTGTCCAGAAGTCGGTACAGTGATTGAACTGCCTCAGGTCGGTGGCCTTCATCACCGCTACGAACGACGAGCAGCGTGAACGTTCCCGAGATTTAATCGCGCTCTGGGTGTTCTGGTGAGGACAACTGTGNNTGCCCTCCGGAGCAGCGCTTAACGGGCAAATGTAATTATTGGTAGGCACAACTCCCAAAACTTGGGGATTGGAACCATCGCGCCCGACTGCCGCAGTCGCGGGAGTCCGGGAATCGGATCGAACCACGCGGTGACCGCATCTTGGAGCCAGAGGGGAAAATAATCATCGTCATCCTGTACGGATATTTGGCCGCTGTTCACGATCACGGTTTGCCGATGATCTCCCGAATGAATTCCGCGGCGCCATTTCTCCGATGACACCCAATATTCTTCGATCCTCGCCTAGTAATCGGGATTGGGGCTGCCGGGTTCTGACATCTCAACTTTCAAATGGAAGTGAGAACTCCCCGGCAAGGTCAGACTGGATTGCGCCAGCGCGCGATCGGCGGCGTCGCCCAAAGATATGCTTATCGGTCGATTGGCGCAGGATAAGAGCAGGAACGCGAGACTAAAAAGCAATAAGCTGCATAGCCAGTGCATACGATGGCTTTCCCTTATCAGCATTGCTTTGGATACGCTTGCACCATAACCTCAAGCCGCAAAAAACCTATTACCGAATAGGCCAAATGACTTCAGTGCGAAATGAGGCTAGTGCCGATACCAACTAAATGTGTCTGCAGTGCGACCACCAATCCGCCTGCGTAATTTCTGAAAGGGACTGCGATGTTGCTGCCTCGTACGTGCATTCGCAGTAGCCGGGGTGATAATTTTGCGAGGACTTGCCGAGGGAAGGGGCGCGGGAGACCCCAAAACCAGTCCAGATGCGGGCGTTGTTCCAGAATTCAGATCAGATCGGTAGCCAAGGGATGTAGCGCTCATGTAGCCGAGGCGGTCCAACATTTCGCCCGCGTAAGCATGCACAATTCCCACTTGCTTGGGAGTGAGCCGTTGCCGCCATCCATAGACTGAGCCCTGTCCAATCCATCGGCCATGTTCTTCGGTAGTCTGGGGAAGCGTGCGGGCATTATCTTCCTTGGCACGCATTCGTTCGAGAGAATTATTTACAATAGCACTCTGAATCGCATCAAAGTTTGCCTCAAGGCCAAGAAATTCCAACGCCCGAGTAATCGTGCCATATAGATCTGCGCGCATTTCCTCAAAGCGGACGACATGCAGATCACCTCGGCGCGCAATAGGTGAATCCAGCCAGTCCGCCACGTGTTCCTGCCAGGCGCCCCAGCGGGACATTTTTCCCTGCATAAACAGGGGTACAAAATCATCAAGGCTGGCGAGTGGAATTGCATCCATGGCTGTTTCACGTCCGAAATTAGAAAGCAGCACATCGCGCACATCTCGAATGACGTAGATAGCCCGGCGATATTCGGTACGCTGCAACTCATGGGTCTTAATCAGACGCCCGCCGTCGGGGAGCAGGGATTTGGCGCGAGAGTGCACACCAATGTCGGGAATGGTCCTCTGGATGTTGTCGAAGGACGAAGGAGCACTCGTAATTGCTTCAGCGAGCAAAAAACGCAGCACGGTATTTCCTGATCGAGGATACGACGCCAGGAACTGGTCAGCAGGATCCAATCCCAAATTGCGCAGCCAGACAAGCGGAAGGCGAAGCCGCGTACGCGATGCGCCTGACCGAAGATGTTTCAGATTGATCATTCGGGAATAGGAAAGCAATCCAGAAATAAGCAATTTAATGATAAACCATGAGTCGGCAAGCGCAACTCCCCCTAACTATTGGTGGCGCTTGATATGACAATAGTTGCGGACCCATTAGCATAGCCACGCTGAAGTTATGGATGGACAAACCGCAAAATCACTAGCACAATAAGGCCGCATGCGGTGTTTCTGCACTGGGGATTGGTGGAGTTAGGTTGTGTTTAAAGTCGGCATCACCGAAATTGTCTGACAGTTTGGCCCTTTTTAAGCACAAACAATAATCATTTACATACTTGGGAGTGTGTATGATTCTGGTAACGGGGGGAGCCGGTTACATCGGTAGCAAGCTTGTCCCAGCCTTGCTTGAGTCCACCGGGCCAGTCCGCGTGGTGGATACTCTCTGGTTTGGTAATTCTCTGCTCGCTCATCCGCAACTAGAATTAATTCGGGGCGATCTTTCCGATTTCGATGTCGCGTGGCTCGACGATGTGGATGCGATAATCCACCTAGCGGGACTCTCAAACGATGTTTCCTCCGAATTCGCTCCCGGGTTAAGCGTCCATGCTAACGTGGCGGCGACGACTCGTTTGGCGGAGGCAGCCTCGGAAAAAGCATCGCGCCGCCGCCTTCCCATTAAGCTCATCTTTGCCTCCACCTGTTCGGTGTATAGCCGCCCATCCAACGGCGCGAGTGCGGAGTGCGATCTTCTGAGCGAGGAATACGCCGCGACGCCAACAGCGATTTATGCTCGGTCCAAGCGGGCTGCGGAGTTGGATCTTCTGCGGTTAGCGGCCGGCAATCCGCTTTTTTGCCCAGTTATCCTGCGAATGGGAACGGTTTTTGGTTTGTCGCCGCGTATGCGTTTTGACCTCGTGGTGAATACTTTTGCCCTCGACGCATGGCGAAAGAGAGTGCTCACGCTCGAAGGCGCCCAAGGAATTTGGCGCCCGTTGCTCCACATTGATGACGCCATAGGGGCTTATATTGCATTGCTCTCCAGTCAGTTGGCGCGAACTCGCGAGAGAATTTTCAATCTGCTAGGCTCGAATTATCGAATTGCGGACCTGGCGACCGAGTTGGCATCCGCATTTTGGCAACACTTTGGGGTTTTCATCGAAGTAAGGCGTAATGAGTTGGCTAACAATGGTGGCCGAAGTTACTGCGCGGACGGCCACCGCATAACCGAGGCATTGGGCATTTGTCCGCGTCGCGAAATAATTCCCGCAGCGATCTCAATGTGGAATGCTCTTGAGCGAGGGGATTTCGGATCCCAGCCCCAGGACAATCCCCGCTATTTTAATGTCCAGTGGCTGGAGCAAACGCTTGGAAATGATTCCACCCTCAATCAGACCGCGACAAGACCATGAGGACGCCACGCTTCTCTGATGTGGCGGAACCCTCCTCGGAATGTGCCGTCACGAAATTCCTTATACACACTCCAACATCTCGACGCGAGGTCCCGTATTTCCGTCCCAGTATTGGCGAGGAGGAAATCAACGCAGCTTGCGAAACGATGCGCTCCGGCTGGCTCACCGCGGGGCCCCGCGCTAAAGAGTTCGAAGACGACTTCGGCGCCTTCGTGAAGGCACCTTACACGATCGCGGTCGCGTCCTGTACAGCTGCCTTGCAGCTTGCCCTTGAGGCAATGGGCGTTGGGCCGGGCGTTGACGTCTTGGTGCCAACGATGACGTTTGCCTCAGCGGTCGCTGTGGTCGTCCACCTTGGTGCGAGGCCGGTATTTGTAGATTGCGATCCCGCCACTCTTAATATGGATGTCGCGGACTTAGAACGCCGGATCACTCCAAAGTCGAAGGTGGTAGTGCCGATGCATTTCGCGGGGCAGCCCTGTGCCTTGCATGAAATTCGCGCCATCGCAGAGCATCACGGCTTGAGAGTAATTGAGGATGCCGCCCACGCTCTCGCGGCCACATACCATACAGAGCCCATTGGCTCGATCAGTGAAGTATCTTGTTTCTCGTTCTATGCCAATAAAGGCATGACCACCGGTGAGGGCGGAATGATCGCCGCAACGGATGAAGACCTTGCCCGGCGGATGCGCTTTATGGCCTATAACGGTATTAACCGTGACTGCTTGACCGCCGCTGGCGTCAAGCGCTGGTGGAAATATGAAGTTGTCGCGCCGGGTTACAAGGCCAATATGACCGACATCCAGGCCGCGATCGGAATCCAGCAACTCAAAAAGGCGCGACGCTTTCGTGATGAACGCCAGCACTGCGCGGACCTCTATAGGGCCCTTTTTGATATGGTGCCTTCCGTACGAGCTCCGGTAGTGCTGCAAGGGTTGACGCACGCTTGGCATATGCACGTCATTCAGCTAGAGCTTGATCAATTGCGGATCGGCAGGGACGAATTCAGTCTCCGGTTGGAGGAAATGGGCGCTGGCCATAATGTACACTACCTCCCGCTCCACATGCATTCTTATTACCGCGATACATTTGGCTGTCGCGCTGAAGATTTTCCCGTCGCCATGTCGGCCTATGACCGGATCCTGTCACTGCCGATTTATCCCGGCCTTGCCGATGCCGACATAGAATATGTCGTTGAGTGCATCGCCGCAGTCGCCGACCAGTACCGAAGATGACTTCGATCATCGCCTGTCGCATTGATCTAGTCATGTAACCAACGATAATGATGGACCGAACTCGCGCCGCAGACAGTGTTTCCGCCGCCAATTCCTTCCCGTATGACCTATTTTTCGTGGGCGGCGGCCTTTCCAGCACTTTGACATTAATTCA